>NZ_JBPYDC010000027.1:0-34174 GCF_051847575.1 Psychrobacter sp. 1U2 | reverse complement strand
AGGACTGAGTCCTGTGCAATACAGAACTCAGTCCTTGTTATAAAATAAACCGTCCAACATTTGGGGGTCAGTTCAATGGGACTGGGCTTTCTAGTGTTATAAAACTAATAAACCATTAAGCAGCGTTTTTGCTCTCAGCTGCTAGCTGACGTAAGACATAGTGCAATACGCCGCCATGACGGACGTATTCGCGCTCTTTTGGTGTTTGTAAGCCAACGTTGACTTCAAAAGTCTCTTCTGAGCCATCAGCACGAGTAGCAGTGACTTTGGCGGTTTTGCTTTCGCCATTATCAAGACCTGTGATACTCATCACCTCTGAGCCGTCAAGCTTGTAAGTCTCTGCACTTTCGCCATCTTTAAAGGTCAACGGCAACACACCCATGCCCACTAAGTTTGAACGGTGAATACGCTCGAATGAAGTCGTCAATACTGCTTTTACGCCGAGCAATATAGTACCTTTGGCTGCCCAGTCACGGCTTGAGCCTGAACCATACTCCGCACCACCAAGTACTACGAGCGGACGCTTGTCTTCTTTATACTTCATCGCCGCATCGTACATGGCCATCTCAACGCCATCTGCCAGCGTGGCTTTGTCACCTTCGAAGTAATAAGTATAACCGCCCTCTTTACCATTCATCATCTGGTTTTTGATACGGATGTTAGCGAAAGTACCACGGGTCATGACCGCATCGTTACCACGGCGCGAACCATAACTATTAAAGTCCTCTTCCATGACGCCGCGCTCTTGCAAGTATCTGCCTGCAGGAGAGTCGGGATCGATATTACCGGCAGGTGAGATATGGTCGGTAGTAATCGAGTCACCGAACAAACCTAAGATGCGCGCGCCTTCGATATCTGGGATACCTTCTGGCTCCATAGTCATACCATCGAAGAATGGTGGGTTCTTGATGTAAGTTGAGCCTTCATCCCATGGGTACAGTTGGCTATCGGCTGAACTAATGGCGTTCCATGCTTTACCACCATCGAACACTTCGCCGTAGTTTTTGCGGAACATATCAGCATCGATGTTGTTAGCGATCAGCTCATTGATCTCATCCGATGTCGGCCAAATGTCTTTGAGATACACATCATTGCCATCTTGGTCTTGCCCTAATGGCTGTGTGGTTAGATCAATATCGACCGTGCCTGCTAGCGCATAAGCGACAACTAACGGTGGTGACGCAAGGTAGCTGGCTTTGACGTGCGAGTGAATACGACCTTCAAAGTTACGGTTACCAGAGAGAACAGCAGAGGCAACTAAGTCGTTCTCTTCGATACCTTTTTCGATAGACTCTAATAGTGGTCCTGAGTTACCGATACAAGTAGTACAACCATAGCCGACCAGATAGAAGCCTGTCTTTTCTAGCTCATCCATTAAGTTGGTTTTTTCTAGGTAGTCAGTGACGACTTTTGAGCCTGGTGCTAAAGAGGTTTTGACCCAAGGTTTAGCAGCTAAGCCTTTAGCAGCGGCTTTTTTGGCCACGAGTCCTGCCCCTATCATCACTGCTGGGTTTGAGGTATTGGTACAAGAGGTAATCGCCGCGATAACGACCGAACCATCGCGCAGTTTATGACTTTTATCATCGATATTTATGTCAGAGTAGACATTTGGCTTGGCATAGAGTCTATCGGCTTGCTCTTGTTCGCCGCCCTCTTGATCGAAACGAACTTTACCTTTAACTTCAGCTTCTCGATCTTTAGTCATTTTTTCTAGAGTCTCGCCAAACTTCTCATGCATATCGGATAAATTGATACGCTGCTGCGGTAAATTGGGACCCGCTAGTGCTGGCTGGACAGAGGATAGGTCTAATTCTAATTTGCTCGAATAAGTCGCTGCAGGGGTATCAGCATCATGCCATAAGCCTTGCGCTTTGGCGTACTTTTCAACCAGTTCTATCTGGCTCTCTTCGCGGCCTGATAGACGTAGATAATCAATTGCCATTTGGTCAATCGGGAAGATACCACAAGTCGCGCCATACTCTGGTGACATATTGGCAATCGTAGCACGGTCCGCAAGCGGCATGCTGTGCAAGCCTTCACCAAAGAATTCAACAAACTTACCCACGACGCCATGAGCACGTAGCATCTCGACCACACGCAGTACTAAATCGGTCGCGGTAACGCCCTCATTGAGCTTGCCGATTAATTCAAAACCAACGACTTGCGGGATCAGCATAGAAGACGGCTGACCAAGCATCGCCGCTTCAGCTTCGATACCGCCAACGCCCCAACCGAGCACGCCAATACCATTAATCATCGTAGTATGGCTATCAGTACCAAATACCGTGTCAGGATAAGCGGTAAGCTCGCCATCAACGTCTGCGGCCATAACCACACGCGCTAGGTACTCAAGGTTGACCTGATGCACGATACCGGTAGCAGGCGGCACGACTACGAAGTTTTCAAACGCGTTTTTACCCCAATGCAAAAACTCATAACGCTCGTTATTACGTTTAAATTCGATCTTTTCGTTCAGATCTAGCGCATCTTCGCGACCATAAGCATCAACCTGTACCGAGTGGTCGACGACCAATTCACTAGGGATAAACGGGTTAATCTGTTCTGCTTTTCCGCCCAGCTCAACCACGGCATCACGCATCGCTGCCAAATCGACAACAGAAGGTACGCCAGTAAAATCCTGCAGTACCACACGCGCTGGCATAAAGGCAATCTCTTTTGAGGCTTCAGCGCCAGCATCCCAGTTGGCAACCGCTTCGATATGGTTTTTGCCAACGGACTGACCGTCGTCTTCGTTACGTAGTAAGTTTTCTAGCACGACTTTCATGCAGTAGGGTAACGTTTCGATATTGTCATAAGTTTCAGCAAGTTTTGGCAAACTATAATAGGCATGCTCCTTGCCATCGACGCTCAAGGTGTCTTTTACATTAAAAATATCACTCATGGGTAGCTTCCTTATCTACGGGGTAGAAATTATGAATTTATTGTTATCACGGTGGCTAATGGGTTAATCAGTTCTATCGATTTTCTTCATACATGACAGTAATTGCAGTTAGAAATTAAAAAAGTGCATCTGCAAATTTTGCTTAGATAAAAATATCAGTTTAATAAGACGCTAGCTAAACACGATCTATGCGCGATCTTTTTAGCGGTTAATAGCAGCGTTCTTTTACCATAACAAATAAGCAGGCGTTTGTTAACGTCTAGGCGTAGGCAAATGGTGGCAGAATCGTAACCAAAATAGCCCCAAAAAAGGAAGCTTAAGGGTTTATTAGCAACCGCTACCGTCATTTTTGCCGTTGCCGACCGCTACGAAACACAAAATTGTCATCATAAAAGCTCACTTCACTATTTTCAGACCAAAAATACGGCACGCCCAAAATCGGTAAAGGCGCAAGCTGACGCGGGGTGACGGTGTCCTGAGAGAGCAAATCATCCATGTAATCGCTAAGCTTATTATCTAAATAGTAGAGACGTTCAGCCGTTGATAATCTAAAAAAATCTGGTTCAACATTAATGACAACGCTATGTGCGCACAAGGGTTTACGTGGCTCGATCAATTGCTCAAGTAACGCGTGACCAAAGATGTAAACTGCCGCTTTAGCGTCTTTACTAGGGGCATCAGGTTTATCCCAACTATTTCTCGGTTTGACCAAACTATTTTGCCAATCGAAATCTATCAAAGCTTTGCCAATGCTAGTATCAGAAGTGATTAAAACTGCGCCATTCTCATCGAACACAGTGATAGTATCGCGCACGCGCCCCCGATTTTTACGGTTATTAGGCTCGTTTTTATCATTAGTGATCTCGAGCATATGATGATAATTGAGTAATGCTTTGGTCTTGGGAAAGGTCAGCCAAATACTACCATTAAATAAATCATGCAGGTTATCGCGAGTCGGAATCTTGCCGATCGTGCCAATAAACTGCTCGTAGCCTTGGCCTTCTGGTAAGGCGTCTTGCGAGACAAACTGCAACCTATGAGGGTGGTGATCAGCGCTAGGTTTAGTCGTTGCTGAGATTTGCCCATTATCTTTGACTGTACTTTGTTGGCTTAAGGCTTTATTGAGCACTGTAGCGATAATATCTGTTTGATTATTATCATTAATATGACTATCAGAATCAGCCTGCTTGTCAGGCGAGCGACTTAATTTTTTTATCGTCGTACTTAGATAATTAAGCTGTCGCAAATGACATAACCAAGGCGCTTGCCAGTCGATATTCGCAAAGCTGGACTCTAGTTGCCGCCCAGTATGAGCACTAGTAAAATCGTGATTTATCGGAACAGAAGTAGTCATAGTAAGCATCGTCGCAGTAATTATCTTAGAGCCTATAGTAAATTGGCCTATGCTATCATAGAGCGCTTTTTTGGCGCTAGGCAATCTGGCCTTATAGCTTATCAAGAGATAACAAATAACAAGATAATGGATAAAAAAGAGACATGGCAAATTTTAATACCCACTTAAATGGTGCTTTTGCCGTGAGTGGCGTCATGGCATTAACGGTTTATAAAGCTGGGCTCATCGAGGATTCAGGGTTTTTGCTATGCGTGGCGCTTGGGACTATTGGCGGCTTGCTCCCTGATTTGGACTCTGATAACTCGACTCCGATTAAGCTTGGCTTTAACATGGCATCTTTTGTGTTTGCCTTTGGGCTGGTGATGCACTGGCGCAACGATTTGAGCTTAGTGGCCTTGATGGCGTTATGGCTAGCCGGTTATGGTTTTATGCGCTATATCGTCTTTCATTTGTTTACCAGTATTACTGTACATCGCGGTATCATTCATTCAGTGCCTTACATGGCGGTATTGGGCTTAGGCATGGTCAGTCTAAGTTATTACGTGTTAGGCAATACATTGACTGCCAGTTGGTTCTTTGGGCTATTTCTATTTGGTGGGGCTATGGTACATTTAGCGCTGGATGAGCTGTATAGCGTCAATCTAATGGGTATGAAGATGAAGCGCTCAGCGGGTACGGCAATGAAATTTTATCAGCATAAGGATAAGTGGTGGTATTTACTACTCTATGTTTTGATAGCGCTACTGGTCTATTTTGCGCCGCCCGTTACCGAATTTTGGCAGCAGCTACGTGACCCTGCTCCTTGGGCACAATTAAAGGTCGGCATACTGCCTGCTTTGTTAGAAGATTATTTGTATTAAAACTAACCCATATTTATTAGAGTAAATTATGCAACTATGTCCCTGCCAAGTCTCGCCGACCTTAAGTTTTTTGAGCCAAGCTATCGCTTATAGCGACTGTTGCCAGCCGTATCATGATAGTTTGCTTGACGACAGTAGTGATAAATTAGATAGCATTAAAGCTGAGACCGCAGAGCGGCTGATGCGTACCCGTTATAGCGCCTTTGTCAAAGTTTTGCCTGAGTATATCGTCAAGACTACCGTGCCCGCGCAGCAGCATTTACTCGATATTACTGCGATTGAGGAATGGGCGAAAGAGACAGATTGGGCGGGATTAGAAGTCGTAGCGCACACGCCAAAAATCGGCAAGCGTCACGCACAAGTTGAGTTTAAGGCGTTTTATACGACAACGGACGGTCAGCAAGCGGCACATCATGAGCGCTCTACTTTTGTGAAAGTGAAAGATAAAGCTGATAATGAGACTTGGTACTTTTTAGATCCAACGGTCGCGATGACTGTTAGTCAAAAGCAGCCGTGCATTTGCGGCTCTGGAGAGAAGTTTAAAAGGTGTTGTGGGGTTTATTTACCATAAACCCTAAACACTCGCCCCAACCGACCTTGCAATCGCTATTCCTTCCTCAATGGTCAAAAACTTACGTAGGCTAGGACTGTCCTTAAACAGTATCTCGCCATCTTGGAATATCAGGCATTCATTCACCGCAATCTGTTGCCATTTTTCATTCTCGGTTAAGGGAACCGTCACTAGTATCGTTACCTTATCAGTATCGGTCGTGACATCGCCAAAGTTAATGGCCAAGTCATCGTCGGCCAGTTTCGCTTCGCCAAAGGGCGCTTGGCGAGTTAGATAGAAGAGTAAGCTGCCGGCATAAGCCAATTGCCAGCGCCCGTTAGAGATCAAGCAATTAAACAGCCCATTAGCAGACAGATATCGGCATTGGGTCGTTAAAAAATTAAACAATGTCTTATCATCAGGACGCGACTTAAAGCTGCTTTTAAGACGGTTAATCAAATAACAAAATGCCATTTCAGAATCGGTAGAGCCGACGGGCTGACAATGCTCGGCGTTACCATTATCTTGCAAACGCTGACAGCGCTCGATAAAGGCTTTATTCATCTGGCCATTATGGGCAAATACCCACTGCTCTCCCCAGACCTCACGGGTAAATGGATGGGTATTCGCTAAGCAGTTCTGCCCTTGCGTCGCCTTACGAATATGAGCGATCACATTCATCGCTTTTATCGGATAATTATTGACCAAATCGGCAACGGGCGACAAGTGACTCGGACGATTGTCATGGAACAGGCGCAAACCGGTAGAGTCGTTTTGCACCACACACTCACTACGCTCAAAAAAAGCAATGCCGAAGCCGTCTTCGTGACTGTCGGTCATGCCGCCGCGCTTGCGAAACCCTGCGAAACTAAAGCCAATATCGGTTGGGGTATTACAGTTCATTCCTAAAAGCTGACACATTTATCGATTACCGCCTTGATTATCTGAATTTGTACTATTTATCGCTGTCTCTGAGACGATGCCTAATTCAGCATCGCTCATAGTATTGAGTAGCGCCTCGCCGTCAATATCGCCCTCAAGGCCGCTTAAAATACGTTGAGCTTGCGCCAAATCGCTCATCTCCACCCAGAGCACGACGCCAGAATTCATCCCGGGGATAGCGCTTAGCGGTTGCAAGGATACGGTGATGCCATTATTACGTAGCAGGTTGGCATGCAGCTCACCTTGCATATTGGTATCGTAGCGCGCCAGCTTGTGCCAGTTATCGACTTGGTCAGTCATAGAGTTATCCTTAGAGGGTGCCGCGTGAAGGTTTGAAGGAGTAGGCAGCGTAGGGCTTGCGACCACACGTTTATTGATTGCACGCGTAGGCTTAGACTTACCCTGCTTGTTTGCTATCAAAGTTTTTATCACCAGTAATGTCACGATAGAGCTGCCTTTGCCATAAAAATATTTTTATGAGCGGATAAGTGTTTATAAACTAGGGTTTAATAAACCACAAACCCTGATGACCAGTTGATTTGACCCAGCGGATATTCATCAACATGAAAACCGTTAGGATAGTCTTTAAAGCCGGGCTGAGTGTTTAATTGCGCTATCGCTGCTTGCGCTTGCTCTAAACTTTTAAACACGCCGATCAATTTAAAATCTTCGATGTCGTTATCGCTATTATCATCCTCATAGCGCGTATGCTCTAGCACAAACACCGTATCCTGTGCTTTTTCGACCTGCGCCCAATGATAAGCCGCAAGGCGCTTCATCAGGTCAGGGTTTTTGACCATAATGTTATCGCCCGTGCGCCCCTCAGAACGATTGTAATAGATGACGTTGAGGCGCAGTAGCCAAAATATCACTGCCGCTTTGGCTAGCATCACCGGCATAGCTTGTTTTTCATCGGCAGTCAACGCGCGTTTGGACTCATAGCCTTGCAAAAAAGCGCTCATCTTTTGGCGATCAAACTCTACTGACTCGCCTTGCTCGGCATCGCCCCACGTGGTACAAAAATCATTGATAGTAATGGCAATATCCATCACATAATGCTCGACGCTCACTTCTGTAAAATCCAATAACCCCGTTAATGTTTCATTGTCTTTCGCCAAATTCCATAAGGTATTGTCAGCGAACATATCGAGATGGCATAAACCTTGTGGCAGCTCAGCCAAGGGTAAACTACTATAGGATTGCCAGATATCACCCATCAGCTTGGCTTCATCGCTAGGCATAAACTGAATTTCGCGGTCGCGCACCTCATCCCACGGATATAGAGGTACGCCATAATCCTGCGCGGGTTGCAACGCTTGTAGCGTTTCATGCAACATGGCCAATGCCGCGCCGATCTCATGACACATCGCTGGCGTGGTTTGTTTAGGATGCTCGCCTGCCAAGCACGGTACGATAGTGATCGCTTTATCTTCGTAACGAACGACATAGCGTTTTTCGTCGCTATTTTCATTATTACCAATGCTGTCTTCAATCAAAGCTAAAGGTGCAGCGACTGGTAATTCACCGTCCAATTGATTGAGAATGACCGCCATCTTTTCGATATCCTCAGGCGGGCGCTCTTCGAATAAAGTGAAGACGTAAGAGTAATCGCCCTCGACATCATCGGTAGTCTGAATAAACCAGTTCGAGTTTTTGATGCCTTGAGTAATAGGAATAGCGCGGGCAAAGGACACGCCAAAGCTTGCGCAAAAGGCCGCAAATTGATCATCGGTTAACTGGGTGTAGACGGACATGATATCTCACTTGTGCAATAAAATAAGGTGAATTCAACAGGTAATTATACGCTGTATGAGTAAACATTCATTAAAAGCAGATAAATTTAGCGAAAACCTGCCTGATATGGCGACGATTTTGGTAGACTAGCGCCTTGAATGCATTGATTATAAGGTGAAAGGCCCTATGTTAGCAAAGCGTATCATTCCTTGTTTGGACGTGGATAATGGCCGGGTGGTCAAAGGCGTACAATTCGTAGATATCAAAGATGCCGGTGATCCGGTCGAAGTCGCCAGACGCTATAATGAGCAAGGCGCGGATGAGATTACCTTTTTGGACATTACCGCTACGAGCGATGCGCGTGATACCACTTATCATACCGTTGAGCGCATGGCGGAGAGCGTCTTTGTACCGCTCACCGTGGGCGGCGGCGTGCGTAAAATTAGCGATATACGCAATCTGCTTAATGCTGGCGCTGATAAGGTGGCGATCAATTCCGCGGCGGTTTTCACCCCTGAATTCGTTGGCGAGGCGGCGCAAAAATTCGGTAATCAATGTATCGTTGTCGCCATCGATGCCAAACGCGTCGTCGATATCGACATCAATGGTATCAAAGTGCCACGTTGGGAGATTTTCACTCATGGCGGGCGCAAGCCTACCGGTATTGATGCCGTCGCTTGGGCAAGTAAAATGGCGGAGCTTGGCGCAGGCGAGCTACTCGTCACCTCGATGGATGGCGATGGCACCAAGCAAGGTTATGACTTAGCGCTAATGAAGCACATTACTGATCAGGTGAATATTCCGGTTATCGCTTCAGGCGGCGTCGGTAATCTGCAACATTTGGTCGACGGCGTACTTGAGGGCGGCGTTGATGCGGTGCTCGCGGCGAGCATCTTTCACTTCGGTGAGTACAGCGTACAAGAAGCCAAGCAATACATGGCAGCACGCGGTATTGAGATGCGTTTATAATCGGCGCTTAAGTAAACCCTTAACGCGAAAAAATGCTATCATAGTCAACAACTTATTTTAGCTCATTCTACTTTCAAAAAATTAATAAAAAGCATTGCCAACTTATTCTATAACTTCACTAAAATCAAAGGATTTTTTATGTCAAATTTACAGCAGCAGCGCAATGATGTCACTCATATCGATGGTAATTTGCATCAGAATGAAGACGCGCGTATCGGTATCGTCGTCGGTCGTTTCAATGGCTTCGTGGTTGAGTCATTAGTCGACGGTGCTATCGACGCGCTCCTACGTCATGGCGTATTAGGTAGCAATATCACTGTCGTGCGCGTCCCTGGTGCCTTTGAGCTTCCCTTGGTCGCTCAGCGCGCCGCAGAGTCGGATCGTTTTGACGCCATTATTGCCTTAGGCGCTATCATTCGTGGTAGCACACCGCACTTTGATTTTGTCGCGAGCGAATCTGCTAAAGGCCTCAGCAGCGTTGCGATCGATTATAATATTCCAGTCGCTAATGGCGTACTGACCACCGACAGCATCGAGCAAGCGATTGAGCGTGCGGGCACTAAAGCCGGTAATAAAGGCTCTGAAGCGGCAATGGTGGTGCTTGAGATGCTAGCGGTGTTGTCGCAGCTAGACGTTGATATTGATGGCGATGATGCTTAGTTATAGTCATAAATTTCAAGCTTTTTAACAAGATACAAATAGCGCTATGATCCATTATCATGGCGTTATAGCTCTAAAACTGACTGGCTAAATAGGCCAGTCGACTACTATTTAACAACTTACTCGCTCTTTTTACTCTGTAAAATTTCATTTGAATTTAACATTAGGTATTACCCTCTTATGACTGACCAACTCAAACGTGCCATTAATGATGCAAAGTCGGCACAAAATAATGCCAACCCTAGTGATAACTTGGGTACTAACAGCGAAGAACAAAACTTCGATATGAGTGAGTCGACTTATAAGACGAGCCATACTGCGGTACGAAAGGCTCGTCGCTTTGCGATGCAAGGCTTATATGAGTGGCTAGTGACTGATCGCCGTTTTGAGACGACAGATAAGCTTGGCTGGAAAGACAACGCTCCGCATGATATCGCTGCGCGCACGCGTGCGACCAATGCTATGCATACCGTGCACATTGGCTACTATCATGAGATGATGCGTGATATCCCAGAGCAGATAGAAGCGCTGGACGCTTTGATTGAGCAACACCTCGATCGCGAAGTCGGTAAGCTTGATACCGTAGAGCACGCGATTTTATTGATTGGCACTTATGAGCTACAAAACCGTCTTGAGATCCCATATAAAGTGGTACTTGATGAAGCGATGAAGCTCAATAATCACTTTGGCGCGACCGATGCGCATAAGCTGATCAATGCGGTACTTGATAGACTGGCGATTGAGTTACGCGCGCTTGAAGTTGACGCCGATACTAAGGCCAATAAACGCACTTCGCAAAAAGCCGCTGCTCAGCCGCAAGTCAATGCTCAAGCGAACACCGATACCGAGTTAGCGGCGAGTCCTGCTGATAAACCTACCGCTTCTAATAAACCGCGTATCAGCGCTAATAAAACGAACGTTAAACGCGACCGCCCTAATAAAGCCAGTACAGCGACCAAACAAGCCATTAAGAAAGCGGCTGTGCAGCCGGCAACCACTGATAATGACGCAAAAAACACTGACACAAATAATAAAGACTAACCATGACTGAGTTTGAGCTGATTGAGCGTATATTTCTGACCCTGCAAGATGAGTCGCCTGCTGCTGCTGGTATAGAAAAAGCAATCGGTGATGATGCAGCAGTAGTGAGTCTGCCAGCAGGCGCGCGCTTGGTCAGTTGTATCGATACCTTAGTGCAAGGGCGACACTTTAGCGTCGATTGGGATGAGATAAATAAGCTTGGCTTTCAGATTGGTTATAAAGCCGTTGCGGTCAATGTCTCAGATCTTGCCGCTATGGGTGCGACGCCGCATAGCATTTTATTAGCATTAGCGCTACCCGAACGCTTAGCGAACGAGCAATGGCTGAGCGATTTTGCTAAAGGCTTATTTCATGCCTGCCAACAGTTTGGCGTGACCTTAATCGGCGGCGACACGACTCGCAACGATACTTTAGTATTAAGCGTTAGTGCGCAAGGACTGTTGAATGCCAATACCAAAGCTATCTACCGCTCAGGCGCAAAAGTGGGTGATAAAGTTTATGTTTCAGGGACCCTTGGCGATGCTGCTTACGCCCTGAAGCATATGAATAATGAGACGGGTCAACAATTAGCGCACAGGTTACACATGCCGACACCGCGCATTCAGCTTGGCGCCGCGCTTACAGAAGCTGGCGCGACGTCGATGATAGATATCTCTGATGGTCTTTATCAGGATTTAGCGCATATCTGTCAGCAAAGCGGCGTCACGATGCGGATAGATATAGAAAAGCTGCCAACTAGCGAGCCTTTATTACAGGCGGATGAAGCTGAGCGCTTATTATGCCAGTTGACAGGCGGTGACGATTACGAGCTAGCCTTTACCTTGCCTGCTGATGTTGAGCCGCCTGTTAGTCATTTAACGAACACTCAAGTCACTTGTATTGGTGAAGTAGTTGCGACCGATT
Organism: Psychrobacter sp. 1U2; assembly: GCF_051847575.1. Classification (NCBI taxonomy): domain Bacteria; kingdom Pseudomonadati; phylum Pseudomonadota; class Gammaproteobacteria; order Moraxellales; family Moraxellaceae; genus Psychrobacter; species Psychrobacter sp. 1U2. The sequence goes on along the minus strand of NZ_JBPYDC010000027.1, from coordinate 22,259 downwards.
CGGCGCGACAAGAACCGCGTCCTCAGTTATTTTATAAGGGACAAGCCATCACCGCAGAGCATCCCGCCCCTTTTACTTCGCTGCCCTCATTTACGGGTTATCAACATTTTATAGGTTAGCCCATGACTGACAATGCTTCTAGCAATAGCCCTAACAACCACCACAAGCCTGATATTAGTAAGGCTAACGACTGCCCGCCATTACCGGCTAATGCCAGTATGCTCGATACTATCGTCTACTGGTTAGGACTAGGCTTAGGTAGCGGCTTACCGCGCCGAGCGCCAGGTACTTGGGGCACGGTTGGTGGACTGATTGTCGCTATTCCTTTATTGAGCTTAGGGTTTACGACTTTTTTGATAATTACTATTTTATCTTGTGTGATTGGCATTTGGATCTGTGATCGCAGCTCTAAGTTGATGGGCGTCCATGACGATCCGCATATCGTTTGGGATGAATGGGCAGGCATTTGGATTACCTTACTGCCCTTCTCTTATTTAGGCGTCAGTACCACCCGCTTTTGGTCCGATATTAGCCAACCTATCGCTCTCTTTGCGCTGATTATCGCTTTCATTCTGTTTCGCTTCTTTGATATTATCAAACCGCCGCCGATTGGTTGGGCGGACAAAAAAGTCGCCGGCGGCTTAGGGATTATGCTCGATGATATTATCGCCGGTATCATGGCTGCCGTGGCCTGGCTGATTGTCATGGCTGGTGTGTTGCTATAGCTTCAATGAGATGCCTTCTGCAAAATTTGAAGCCAAACCCATACAAAGCTTATGTGATTTTTGTTCGGCTTTAGGCTATAATCCAATAATATATTTTGTTACAACTGTAGAGTAATTATGACATCTTCTCTTTCTGTGATTATCCTCGCTGCCGGCAAAGGCACGCGCATGCAGTCGGCTAAGCCCAAAGTGCTGCAGACCCTAGCCGGCAAGCCCTTGCTTAGCCATGTACTAGACACTTGTCATCATTTGACGGTCGATGAGACGATCGTGGTTTATGGCTTTGGCGGTGAGCAAGTTAAGGAAGCGATGAGCGCTTATAACTTGGCTTGGGTAGAGCAGACTGAGCAGTTAGGGACTGGTCACGCGGTAAAAGTCGCTTTGGATAAATTACCACAAACAGGGCAAAGTCTGATTCTTTATGGTGATGTACCACTAGTCAGCCGTCAGACGCTATCAGCATTACAATCTGCTAATACTGACGGCATGTCGATGCTCACCTTGAGAGTGAATAATCCGTTTGGACTGGGGCGGATCAAACGCGATGACGCCGGCAATATCGAAGCTATCGTCGAGCAAAAAGACGCTAGCGACACAGAGCAACAGATCACTGAGATCAATAGCGGTATCTATTGTGTCGACAATGCCTTACTACATAAATACCTGCCTAAGCTGTCGAATGATAACGCGCAAGCAGAGTATTATCTCACTGACATTGTCAAAATGGCGGTCGCTGATGGCATCGCTATTGCCGCTATCGAGCCTGAACATGCTTTTGAGATTGAAGGCGTCAATAACCGTCAGCAGCTCGCAAGCTTAGAGCGCTCTTGGCAAGGTAAGCTGGTGCACGATCTGCAAGTGGCTGGTGTGCAGTTTGCCGATCCTACCCGCGTCGATATTCGGGGTAGTCTAAAGGCAGGGCAAGATGTGTTTGTCGATGTCAATGTAGTCTTCGAAGGCGACTGCGTGTTAGGTGATAACGTCTATATCGAAGCCGGCAATGTGATTAAAAACTCGCAAATCGGTAATGCTTGTCATATCAAGCCAAACTGCGTCATCGATCAAGCGAAAGTCGGTGCGGGTGTGGATATTGGCCCCTTCGCTCATCTACGTCCTAATACGGTACTCTCTGATCATACCAAAATCGGTAATTTCGTTGAGATTAAGAAGTCCGTCGTCGGTCAAGGTAGTAAAGTAAGCCATCTAAGCTATATCGGTGATACCACTATCGGTACGGATGTCAATGTCGGCGCAGGGACGATCACTTGTAATTATGATGGCGTCAATAAATCACAGACTATTATTGAGGATAACGCGTTTATCGGTTCCAACTCAAGTTTAGTAGCACCAGTGACTATCGGTCATACCGCGACAGTAGCAGCAGGTTCAGTCATCACTAAAGACGTCGATGCTAATGCGCTAGCACTGGGCCGAGGACGCCAAGTACAAAAAGATAACTTCCAACGTCCGACCAAAAAGTAGCAGTAGCTCAGTAGTCGGCTTGCAACACGTTACCGGCCAAAAATAAGCAGCACGACAACACTTGTGGTGCTGCTTATTGCTATATGGTTCTAAAAAAATTTATCAGAATAGCTATCGAAAAATCAAAATATTGTCACTTTAAAATGAAAACATCGAATTTAAGGAATCACTATGTGCGGAATAGTCGGCGCGGTCGCTGAGCGTAATATCGCTAATATCTTACTAGAAGGACTCAAACGCTTAGAATATAGAGGCTACGACTCTGCGGGTCTAACGGTGATTCGTAATAACGAACTACATCGTGAGCGCCAAGTGGGCAAAGTGCAAGAATTGGTCAATGCCGTGGCAGTCAATCCACAGTTTTTCGATGGTCATATTGGTATTGCTCACACGCGCTGGGCGACTCATGGCGAGCCAGCCCAGCGTAACGCGCATCCGCATATCTCGGGTAAAATCGCCGTCGTTCATAACGGCATCGTCGAAAACTATGCTGAGCTCAAAGAAGAACTCATTGCCAAGGGCTACGAGTTTACCTCGCAGACCGATACTGAGGTGGTGGCTCATCTTATCAACGATTTATATAGCCAAAACGATGATTTACTAGCAGCGGTTCGCGCCGTCATTCCTATGCTACACGGCGCTTTTGCGTTAGGTATCGTTCATGTTGATTCGCCAAATGAACTCATCGCAGTACGCCTCGGCTCGCCATTGGTCATCGGTGTCGGTATCGGAGAGAACTTTATCGCTTCAGATCAGCTGGCACTATTACCTGTCACTAATCGCTTTATGTACCTAGAAGAAGGCGATATCGCTAGCATTACGCGCGATAAGGTTACCGTTTACGCCGATGGCGCCGAGGTCAGTAGACAAATCAATGAGATTGACGCCCAGCAGCACAATGCCGATAAAGGCGAGTTCAAACACTACATGCTCAAGGAGATCTATGAGCAGCCAGACGCCGTATCACGCACTTTAGAGATGGCACTTGAGAGCAACGTCACAAGCGAGCATAAAAACCATGAAGCTCAAAATAGCTACCAATTAAAAGCAGACTTTCTGCAGCGTCACGAGTCCAAGCTTGCTGACATTCGTCATATTCAAGTGATCGCGTGCGGCACCAGTTATCACGCGGGTATGGTGGCCAAATATTGGTTTGAGAATTTAACGCGCCTGCCCTGCTCGGTCGAGGTGGCGAGCGAGTTTCGTTACCGCAATCCGGTGGTCGTTGATCACTCTTTATTGATTTGCATCTCACAATCTGGTGAAACGGCAGATACGCTATCGGCACTGCGCGATACGCAAAAGCAAGCGCCTACCGGTCTTGTCAGCTTAGCTTTGTGTAATGTGCCGACCTCGTCGCTCGTGCGTGAGACTGATATTTATCTGCCTACGCATGCAGGCCCTGAGATTGGAGTCGCTTCGACCAAAGCCTTTACTACCCAGTTAGTAGCATTGATGCTACTGGTGCTAAAGATCGGCGCTATTCAATCGCGTTTAGACAATGAGCGTTTAACGACTCTACTCGGCGCGCTGCACAAGCTGCCTAGTCAGCTGTACGCTAGCCTCCATCTTGATAGCGATATCAAAACGATGAGCGCGAACTTCGAGGAGAAAAAAAGCTGTCTGTTCTTAGGACGCGGTCTACAGTTCCCTATTGCGCTTGAGGGCGCACTCAAGCTCAAAGAGATCTCTTATATCCACGCAGAAGGCTATGCCGCAGGCGAGCTAAAACATGGGCCATTAGCGCTAGTGGATAAGGACATGCCTATCGTCGTGCTCGCGCCAAAAGACAGTATGTTTGATAAGCTCAAAGCCAATATGCAAGAAGTGCACGCGCGTCACGGTGAGCTCTTTGTTTTCGCTGGCGAATCAAGCAAGATGGTAGCGGAAGATCGCTTGCATGTGGTCTATGTGCCCGATGTCTGCGAGGATCTTGCGCCTATCGTTTATAGCGTGCCGGTGCAGCTACTATCCTATCATGTAGCAGTCATGCGCGGCACCGACGTCGATCAGCCCCGGAATTTGGCAAAGTCAGTGACGGTCGAGTAGGTTTAAATCGTAAAAACCGAGCGTAAAAAAGCCTCGCTACTGTCTTAATAGTAGCGAGGCTTTTTAATATATAGTATATGAGCAAGTTTTTAAGACCATAATAACCACTCATTTAAATATCAGCATATTAAAAAAGGATAGCAAAATGGATGATGCAAAAATAGACGCCACCGATGTGAAGGCCACTTGGGAAGCTGACGAGTTACAAGTACGAGCTAAGTTAAGCTCTGCTGGGGTCGCGTCGCCTGCTGAGATGTTGAGCATGAGTGGTCAAGCAGTTTTTGATGCTATGTTCGCTGGAGACCTGCCCTCAGCGCCGATTGGTGAAACGCTTGATTTTATTCCTATCCATATAAAGAATGGTAGTGCCATCTTTCAAGGTCAGCCCGGGCAGCAACATTATAATCCACTAGGCAGCGTACATGGGGGTTGGTTTTGTACCATTCTTGACTCTGCTGTTGCCTGCGCTATTCACTCAACCCTACCTGCTGGTAAAGGTTATACCACGCTTGAGATCAAGGTGAATATGATTCGTGCGTTGACTAAAGATATCCCATTAGTGCGTGCTGAAGCCAATACTATTCATGTCGGCCGGCAAACAGCGACTGCTGAAGGTCGCATCGTAGGGCCTGATGGCAAACTTTATGCCCATGCCACGACCACTTGCTTAGTATTTGATATGAAGCAGTGAAACTCCTATAACACCTACTTTTAAAAGTATAAGCACTGAAAAACAGGCACTGAAAACATGGATATCGAAAGCATCGAAAAGGACACCACCGACCAAATAGAAATCATCTATGAAGATGAGTTTCTAGTAGCGATTAATAAAGAAGCGGGTTTACTCGTGCATCGCAGTTGGCTAGATAAGGGCGAGACGCGCTTTGCGATGCAGCTAACCCGTGATGCGGTAGGATGTCATGTCTTTCCCGTGCATAGGTTAGACAGGCCGACATCTGGTGTTTTACTCTTTGCTAAAAGCTCAGCTGTGGCGCGTAGCCTGACTGAGGCGTTTACTGAGCATAAGGTTACCAAGCAGTATTTAGCGGTAGTTCGCGGCTATATGCCAAAGAATGGCACGATTAATTATGCGTTAAGCTTTAAGCCCGATGCCATCGCCGATAAATTTGCTAATTTGGACAAGCCTGCACAAGAGGCTGTGACCCATTGGCAACGTCTGGCTCAAATCGAGCTGCCATTTGCAGTATCAAGCAAGCATGACACTAGCCGCTATAGTTTTATGCGCTTAATGCCCGAAACAGGGCGCAAGCATCAGCTGCGCAGGCATATGAAACATCTATTTCATCCTATAGTGGGCGATACTAGCCATGGCGATGGCCGGCACAATCGATTTTTTCGCAATCACTATGATTGTACGCGGATGCTGCTGCATGCTCAGACGTTAGCGCTTGACCATCCCGTTACCGGTGAGCCCTTGCTCTTAACAGCGGGATTTGATGAACAATGGATGCGTATCATGGAAGCGTTTGATTGGGTAAAGAGTGTTGAAGGTTCAAGTCCTTAGTAAGGACTTGAAAACTAGGATATAGGCTACTGATAACAATAGCCTATATTATTTATAGCAGCTCAGTGTACATAGCGGTGTAGTTTTTGAAGATGTTTTTTTACAGTGGGACGATACACTCTAGCGCCACATTATGAATGACTAAAGGGGTAAGTTTTTTGTCTGAATTAAAAACAGTTGGGCTTTTTGTCATTACTGCATTAGCAGAGATTATAGGCTGCTATTTGCCATACTTATGGCTGAGAGAGGGCAAGTCAATATGGCTGCTTGTCCCTAGTGCGCTTAGTTTGGCTGCTTTTGTATGGCTACTGACTTTACATCCAACCGCCGTTGGCAGAGTTTATGCCGCCTACGGTGGTGTGTATGTAACGATGGCAATTCTATGGTTGTGGGCTGTCGATGGTATTCGACCAACGACATGGGACATATTAGGTACATCAGTGGCACTGCTAGGCATGGCTATTATTATGTTTGCACCGCGAAGTACCTAGTCTATAGCTCAATGGAATCTCTTCTATAAAACTTTTAAGCCAGTTAGCACCATCAGTTACGCCTGAGCTGCCCTCAAACCAAACCCTTATAAAGAAAATAAATCCCTACTACGAACAACAATACCGAAAAGCACTTCTTTAACAGTGGCGGTGAAAGCATGTGCGCCACTTTTGCGCCAACTTTAGCAGTAAAAAAGCTCATACTGGCAATGCCCAAAAAAGCATAAATATGTACAAAGCCAATGGTGTTGGGTACATCAACTTGCTGCTGCATACCAAAGAATATAAAGCCTAACGCCCCAGCAATGGCAATGGGTAAACCACACGCCGCCGACGTGCCCACCGCTTTTTGCATCACCACATTATAACGAGTGAGATAAGGCACCGTTAAGCTGCCGCCGCCAATACCAAAGATTGCCGATGCCACACCAATCACCCCTCCTGCTGCCAATTGATTATGTTTTGACGGTAGTACTGTATCTGCATCGCTGACACTATGGCTACTGCTGGCTGGCTGGCTTTTGCCAGCGCTAAACATTCTATAAGCGACCCACAGCAAAAACACCCCGACGATGAGCTGCAGATATAGCCCTGATATTTGCCCTGCTATCCCTGCGCCCAAAAAACACCCTAGTGCCAAACCGGGGGCTAGGTTTTTAAAGACCGGCCACATGACACCGCCCTTTTTATTGTGCGCCATTAATGAGCTGATCGAGGTGACGATGATGGTTGCAAGCGATGTCCCCAAAGCCAGATGCATGATCGTATCGGCATCGTAGCCCATTTGGGTAAAAACAATAAATAACAGCGGTACAATGATAGTGCCACCGCCCACGCCAAACAGTCCGGCGGCGAATCCTGCTAGCGCACCTATAATTAAAAAAATGAGTAGTTCCACGGGATAGCGTCTTCTTAGTTGAATGGTGATTAATGGAGTAATTATTAGGAGCCAGTCAGGATCATCGTATACGCAAATGCCCTTTCAAAAATAATTCGTGCGCAGCTATAAGCTAGGAGATAATAAGAGTCTGAGAGAGCTTTATTCTTTAGATGGGTTCTACTTGACCGACGTAATGATAAGCGCGGTTAAAATACACCAAGCTTTCATCAAGGCCGCTATCAATGCTACCTTGCGATTCTGAAGGTTTAATGGCGACCACTCGGCACATAAGCACACTATGCGTACCGACTTCTTGAATGTGCTCAATCTCACAATCAAAGCTCACCAGCGCGTCTTCTAAAATAGGCGCACCTGTCACAAGCTTAGTCCAGGACCCCTGCTCGAAGCGCTCATCCGAGCTTAATTTGGAAGCAAAGGCATTGGATATGGGTTCATGCTGGGCGCCGAGTACGTTGACGCTCAAGACCTTATTATCCACAAAATGCCCGTGTGAGCGCGCTGACTGATTCATACAAACCAGCAGTGTCGGCGGGCTATCGGTGACGCTACATACCGCCGAGGCGGTAAATCCATGAGTGCCAGATAGGCCGTTTGTGGTAATTACACTGACCGCCGTGGGTAATAGCGCCATGGCATCTCTAAAATCAGTGGCTTCAATCCTATCTTTAATCATTGCTGCAATCCTGAAAAACATTAAAAAGTTGTACTGTAAGGAAGGTTCTTTAAATCGAACGTCCTCAACGACTGGACTTCAATACTCATCACTTAAGTTAAAAGCCCAGCCTATATGTAGTACCTTTATAACTGAGGTTGCTCATGCGCTTAAACAAGACACAACTTGTTAAGAAATGCTAAGCCGTCAGCTCTTGACGCACAATTGCCGCACCAGCACTCAACGCACTTAGCTTGCCGCGCGCCACCTCACGAGACAACGGCGCCATACCACAATTAGTCGACGGATAGAGCTTATCGGCATCGACGAATTGTAGCGCTTTACGTAAGGTGTCCGCGACTTGTTCCGGAGTTTCAATCTCATTGGTAGCGACATCGATAGCGCCGACCATCACTTTTTTACCACGAATAAGCTCAATCAAATCCATCGGCACGTGCGAGTTTTGACACTCAAGCGAAACGATATCAATGGCAGACTGCTGGAGCTTTGGGAACGCTTGCTCATATTGACGCCACTCTGAGCCTAAGGTTTTTTTCCAGTCGTTATTGGCTTTGATGCCATAACCGTAGCAGATATGTACCGCTGTCTCACATTTGAGTCCTTCGATAGCACGCTCCAATGTCGCGATGCCCCAATCATTCACATCATCGAAGAATACGTTAAACGCTGGCTCGTCGAATTGGATAATATCCACGCCCGCTGCTTCTAATTCGCGCGCTTCCTCATTCAGAATTTTGGCAAACTCCCACGCCAGTTTTTCACGGCTTTTATAATGTCCATCGTATAGCGTATCTATCATCGTCATCGGACCGGGCAGCGCCCATTTAATCGGCTGATCGGTTTGCGCTCGCAGAAACTTAGCATCGTCTACAAAAACCGGTTTTTGACGGCTCACCGCTCCCACTACGGACGGCACACTGGCCTCATAGCGATCACGGATTTTAACGGTTTTACGGTTTTCAAAATCGACGCCATCTAAATACTCGATGAAAGTAGTGACAAAGTGCTGACGAGTCTGCTCGCCATCGCTGACGATGTCGATGCCAGCATGGTTTTGCTCTTGTAAGGTCAGACGTAGCGCATCTTGTTTTGCCTCTACCAGCTCATCACCTTGTAGCGCCCAAGGTGACCAAATCTTCTCAGGTTCTGCCAGCCAAGACGGTTTGGGTAAGCTGCCTGCAGTTGAGGTTGGTAATAATAGTGTCATGCTGATCATCCTGTCTATATTCGGTTAGGCAGCGTGTTTTTGCGCCGCGCTTTCTTCTACAATATAATTGGCCGCCCATTCTGCAAGGATATCTTGGTAGGGCTGGATAAACTCATCTTGGGTAAACTTGCCTTGCGTCACTGCCATCTTACTGCGCTCTTCGCGATCATAAACAATCTGCGTCTTTGAGTAATCCTGATATTTTAAGCTCGGCTGATACACCTGAGCTGCGGTTGAGTTGGCATTATAAATCTCAGGGCGGTAGATCTTCTGAAAAGTCTCCATAGTCGCAATCGCACTGATTAACTCAAGATCGCTGTAGTCGCTTAATAAGTCACCGGCAAAATAAAACGCTAGCGGCGCCACACTACCTGCAGGCATAAAGTAGCGCACAGTTAAGCCCATTTTATGAAAATAATCATCAGTCAATGAATACTCGTCTTGTCTATATTCCACCCCCAAAACAGGATGCTGATTACCCGTGCGCTGATAGGTCTTGGTGCTCGACACGCTCAAGCAGATCACCGGCTGCTTCTCAAACTGCTCAAGGTACGCCTCTGAGCGCAGTAAATGCTGAAATAGCTTGCCATGCAGCACGCCAAACTCCGTCGGTGGCGGCAAGGTTGGGTGGCTATCAAAATGCTCTGGTAACACGATGCTAAAGTCGTAATCGCGCACATAAGAGGAAAAGCTATTACCGATCATCCCGTCGATGCGCTCATTCGTCTTATGATCGACAATAGTGATTTTTAAGGTTTCAATAACGGGGAATGTATCGCCATTGCCTTCGATATCTAAATCAGCGGAGATGATATCAACTTCCACAGAATAACGATCGGCCGTTGGGTTGTCCCAATGCGCTAGATCATTAAAGCGATTATTGATCATCGTTAAGGTTTTGCGCAGGTTCTCTTGACGATTCTCACCACGTGCTAAATTAGCAAAATTTGTCGTCAGACGCGTACTGTCTGCTGGCTGATAGTTTTCATCGAAGCGAATGCTGGATATGGAATAGGTAAATGGGTTACTCATGATGACCTCCTAATCTAATCTTATTAAATAAGACAATATCAAATTTTTGTATGAAGTCATCATACCCAAAGCATTACATGAATAAAAACGATACTATTTTAAGATAAGATGAATATTATTCAGGTAAGGAGCCTAAAGTTACAATATAGATAATAAGGTAGAAATTTATGTCAAAGCTTAGAGAAGCCGTTATTAAGCTAATGTGTCTACAAGAATTTATTGTGACAAATAAAATAGCCCTACACAAAAACCCCGCTACTGTAAGCAACAGTAGCGGGGTTTAAATACTAGATATTGGTAATTTTCAGCTATGAAACCACTCTAAAATTATGCGCCAAATACTTTCATACGCTCTTCAACGGGTTTGAACTCTTTGTCGCCTGCAGGCTGCTCGATGCTGCCGAACACCATTTGCGCGTTTAATTCCCAATCTTCAGCGATATCCCATTCTTCAGCGACTCTTTGATCGATGACTGGATTATAATGTTGTAAGTTGGCACCGATATCTAGGCTAGCAAGCGCCGTCCAGATCACATACTGATGCATAGCGCTGGTTTGATGCGCCCAAATTGGGAACTTATCAGCATATAGTGGCGCGGCTTCTTGCATACCTCTGACCACTCCTTTATCTTCGAAGAATAGCACCGTACCCGCACCCGCTCTAAAGCCGGCGATTTTGTCTTTAGTGGCCTGAAACTGCTCATTATCACCAACGATAACTTTCAGCGTCTCTTCTGTGATATCCCACAGTTTGTTGTGGTCTTCGCCAAATAAGACGACTAGACGCGCGGACTGTGAGTTAAATGCTGACGGCGTGTGCAATACCGCATGCTCAACTAGCTTGACGACTTCTTCGTTAGATACTGGTAGCTGATCGCTTAGCGCATAAATAGAACGGCGTTTTTCGGCTAATTGCTGTAGATCTTTTAGATTTGACATAATTTTCTCCAATAGGAATGTGATTAAAAGTGAAGTATTAGACTTGATTTAATAAAGGTATTGTAAAGAAAATCGGAATCAACCCCTATTCCCTTTTTGTAATTGAACTAACCAATAGCTCACAATTTAGAAGTTAATTTAACAAATTGTAATTACTAGGGTTTCTTTATTCTGTCTTTTTAGCCTTTAAAGCCTTCTGGTAATTCAGGGGCAGGCAGACGTTTCATGTCTGAGTCAACATTGCCAAAGCGCTCATGACCGTTGTTCCAATCGAGGATAGATTGCTCGATCTCTTCTTTATTGTCGGCAACGAAGTTCCACCATAGGAGCACTTGGTTATTGAGCGGTTCGCCGCCGATGAACATCACACGAGTACCTTTTTTGGCGACTAATTTGATGCTGCTGTTATTCGCGACATCGCTATCGTGAAAGCGAAACAATTGATCTTGTTTGCAGACATTGCCTTCAGACTCAATTTCACCCTCGCTCACTAAGATACCGTACTCAAACCCCGGCTCTAGCGTTAGCGTCACTTCACCATCCTCAAGCCAATAGACGTCGATACCGACCATTTTTGAGTACTGAATGGTGGGCGCTTTATGATGATCGCCTGCCGCTGTGGTGTAGCTACCGGTCGTCAGAATCATCTCGGCATTACCCTCTGTCCAAGTTGGCAGCTTAGGATAATGATGAAAACCGCGCTCAATTTCTTGATCGGTAGGCAGAGCGATCCATAGCTGTACCATGCTTAGCGCGCGCGCTGCATCCGGTGAGCCGCCTGTATCGGGGAATACGCTTTGTTCAGTATGACTAATGCCTTGATTTAGGCCTGTGCCTGCAGTCATCACGTTGACTTGGTTTTTGGTGATGACTTGCTCGTTACCTAAGCTGTCTTTGTGTAGCACCTCACCATTGAGCATCCAGCTAAAGGTTTGCAGATTGGTATGCGGATGGCGACCGACTTGCATACCGCTATCATCGGGACCGAAGTCAGCCGGACCAGCGTGATCCAAAAAGCACCAAGCACCGATAGGTTTTTTGCCGGTATTAGGCAATAATCGAGCGATAGGAATACCGCCGACGTCTGCTAGTCTTGGCTCTAGGGTTTGAATACTCATCGTACACCTCTTATTATTCGTTATTGATTATGACGCTAAAATAGCTATAGATGTGGTCTTAGCTACCGCAGAAGTACGCTGCACCGCTACATACTACTACACGGGCACTTATCTTGGCAGCTACATTGGCACTTCCATAAGCAGTACGCGAGCGTCTTCATTGGCATCCATCGTAAAGCTCTTAGTATCCCAAATACCAAGTCCATCACGAGTATCTAAAGTGTTACCGTTGATGGTTACTTGACCTTCTAGTACCAATACATAAACACCGTTATTGGCATCTTTTAGCTCATAAGTTTCGGTCACGCCTTTATCGAAGCGGCCCATGTGAAACCAAGCGTTTTGATGAATCCACACGCCAGCATCGTCAGCATTCGGTGACAGCACTTGCTTGAACGCATTGTGCTGCATATTCTCATCCATGCGCAGCTGCTGATAGCGCGGCTCAACCCCGCCTTTGTTTGGGATCACCCAAATCTGCAAAAACTTCACAGGATCATTGGCATCGCCATTCATCTCGCTATGCGTGATACCGGTACCCGCTGACATCACTTGGATCTCGCCGGTCTCGATGATACCTTCATTACCGATATTATCACCATGACCGAGCTTGCCTGATAATGGAATACTGATAATTTCCATATCGCGATGCGAGTGCTTGCCAAAACCTTGACCACCAATCACAAAGTCGTCGTTGATGACGCGTAGCGCGCCAAAGCCCATACGTTCAGGATTGTGATAATTGGCAAAGCTAAAGGTATGACGGCTTTTGAGCCAGCCATGATCGGCATTACCGCGAGAGTTTGCTGCATGATAGATCGTTTTCATAATTTATCCTTATAGTTGTTTGGCTTGTTTAAGCTATGGGTCTATTATAATTGTTAACCATATACAGATAAACATCGCTAACGACAAATAACTATTCTTATAATGAGAACAATAGATAGTTTTTATTAGGATAACGCGTTATTAAGAACTTTTTGACTGTTTATGCTACTGTTCATACTAATAGTATTTATGATTATCGACCGAGTAAGCGCCGGCTCCATGGGCAAATAACATTAAAAACCCACCAGCGATAGCGATATTTTTCACAAACATGGTCATCTGCGTCTGATCGCCAAAATCGCTATGGAACAAGAGCGCGGATATCACATTGAACCCTATAAATAAGATAGCGACAATTCGAGTCTTAAAGCCAATGAGAATAGCAATGCCCCCAAACAACTCAAGTATAATGACCAACGGTAGCATCAAGGCTGGCACTCCCATAGACTCCATATACCCTTGCGTTCCAGCATAGTCCGTAATCTTATTAAATCCTGATACGATGAAGATCAGCGATAAGAACACCCGACCTAATAACATACTAATATCTTGAAATCTTTCCATGATAGCTTTTCCTTTATTTTGTTATTAATTTTATACCGTGATTTATAATACACCTTACATAAGCCGCCTGATATCAGAATACGATGCTCCTATCCTCTTTAATATCGGTTATGACTTTTATAATATTTCTGTCTACCGAGTATAGCACCTAACTTATAGCACCTAACTTATAGCACTTAACTTATAGCACTTAACTTATAGCACTTAACTTATAGCACTTAACTTATACCAGCCAACAAAAAGCGCTGACTGAGTATCCTATTCAGTCAGCGCTTTTTGTTGGCTTAGAGGCGGTCTTAGCTCGCTTTATTCGCTAATAGATGCTATTTCACTAGCGAGCCTTTTGGTCTTATATCTTGCTTCAGCTAACGTCATCTTGTTTTGGGCAACCACAGTTAATACGCAAGGCTTACTCAGATAGTCAGTTTTCACAAACAGCATATTTCCCGTGCTCGCTTCTACAATAGTGATATCGCACTGGCCTTGTTTCATTTGACTAGCGGACGAATCACTGAGCGCCGAAAGCGTGCTGCTCATCGCCGCAAACTTATCCGCTTGATTGCTCAGCTCATTGACAGAAAAACAGCTAATAGGAAAGCCGTCAGTGGTACATAAGGTCACGAGCGCAATCTCTCTATTGGCTTCACAAAGCTCTTTGATGCAACGTGAAAGCACTACTTTTGCTTGGGAATTTTCATTTGCCATAATCGTATCTAACATTAGTTTTCATTATTGAGAGTATTAAAGAGTTGCAACAGACCAATAGCGGACTCTCGGCTTCTAGGGTCGGCATTGATAATAGGCGCGACTACGTTATGATGCATGAGCACTGCTCTAACTTCTTGTCCTAGTGCGGCTACACTCGTCGCCTCAGCATTTTCACAATGAGTGACCCCTATAATACAAGTGGTCTGGTTTTTTTCTGGTGCAAAAAAAGTAAGCAGTTTGTCTAAATTATTATAATCAGGCGTTTCCCCATACTTAATCAAGATGAGTAGCCCCCACAAGGAGCGATTGACAAACTCCCATAAAAAGGAATAACGCTCTTGGCCTGGCACTCCATAAATCCCTAATGCCATATCCTCTGCTAAGGTGATACGTCCATAATCGATACCGACGGTCGTATACTCTTTACCTATATCTATGCTGGACTTAGCTTCAGTCTCAAGAGGGCTTATCTCGCTTAGAGTTTTGACCATCTGGGTTTTTCCGGCACCCACTTCACCGATTATCGCTAGTTTCTGATAGTCCACTGTTTACCCCATTCCCAAAAATCTTTTAATCGCACCATAAAACTTACTAGGTTTTTTAGTTGGTATGTCTTGTGGCTTCGTTGGCTCCGGTATAGCATTAAGCGCAGGCTCGCTCACGGTTAGTATGCCTAACGACTCAAAATCTTTGATGATATCAGTGACCTGCTGGTAAGTCCCAAACTCCTCACTAGCGACTAAGCTGTCAAAAGCATAAGGCTTTTTGGTCAATTTGACGCAGAGACTCATAATCAGCTGTGGCTGACTGGTACGATTCAGATCCGGCCACGCCAGCAGCCTTAAGTATTTACCATCGTAATGATGAGCCGTTACAGTATTGGTATTATCTAAATGAATAAAAGCTTGCAGACGTTTTTTTTGCTCATTCGTAAAAGCATTCAGCGTCTGTTGATGATGTTCAATAAATGTTTTAAAGATAGGGCCTTGATCGATAAAATCAAAAATGCTGACTCCCCAACTATCGAAGCTACGCTCGATCACTCGTTCGCTGATAAACACCCATAAATCTTTATGCCTAGGATCAGCCGTTACCTTTGCCATCAGATTATCTACTTCAAGATCAGGACCTTCCAACACTTGCACATATTGGCCTTGACGATACGATAATATGCCCGTGATTTGCGCGGCTGGATTGCGTTTGCGAGACATCTGTACGATATTTGACAAACCCGCAGGCAGAGTGATACCGCGCTCGTTAGCGGTCGTTCTACTGACATACGCGATACATTTCATGTTGCCCTCACTTAAATAAGGCATATAAAGTAGCTCATTCAATTATATCGCTAGCTACTGATGATTAAGGGGTAAGTATCAAGTCATCGCTCTTTAGAATATAAGCAACAAGCAATGACTCAATAATAATAAGCGTGTTTCTAGCTTATTTATGCTTCAAGTTTATGCTTCAAGTTTATACTTCAAGCTTAGCTTCGATGCCTTGTACTTTACGGCGCGCCAAAGCTAAGTTTGATTTGGCTTTATCAAGCACTAAGTACAAAAACAAACCTTCGTTATGCGCTGATGGGCGAATGATATGGATCTGTGATTCTAGAGTAATCAAAATATCATCGATATCACCTTTAATATCCAGTGATTCCATCGTCGCCATTTTGGCTTTGACCACTTGTGAGTTACCCGCAGCAGCGAGCTCTAAATCAACACCACCACCAGCCATGCCTAGTACCATGCCGGACATATAGTCGACAATACAGGTTCCCATAGCGCCATCAACTTGCATTAACTCTTGTAAAGACTGATCGATATTTGACATTTTCTTTTCCTAATTTTTTCGACTTGTGAAGCACATATGCTTTATATTGAAAAATAAAGTGATCGTTTGCGCCGTATTTTGTCTAGATTTACTATTGTTCGTTAATAATAGTTCCAGACTCTGATTAGTTAATCTAAACTATCATGATTTACTCATTAGGTTATTTACATGATAACTTTAGCGCCTGCTATTATAAGGACAAAATGTGCTGATAGCATGCCCACTACTAACCAGTCATCGCTAGATAGCCACCGTTTAGATAAAAAACTCTTCTATATTCAAATCTCAATCCATGGAATAACTCATAATGACGGACTTAATCATAAAAAACGCCCGATTAGCGACTCATAAACCGCTTGTCAATATCACTATAAAAGACCAGCATATCGCTAGTATTGAGGAGATAACTGGCGATAACCCTAATCGTCAAAATAGTCAGGAAAATTCGGTAGCCGCTATTTACGATGCTCAAGGCAATTTTGTCTGTGGCGGCTTTCATGAAAGTCATATTCATCTAGATAAAGCCTGTATTTTGGATCGCTGTACTATAGAGCAAGGCGATTTAGAAGAAGCAATAGAAGAGACGGGAAAAGCGAAAGAAGCGTTCACTGAAGCGGACGTGTTTGAACGTGCTTCAAGAGTGATTGAGATGGCAATCAAAAAAGGCACCGTCGGTCTGCGCAGCTTCGTCGAGACCGATGAAAAGACCGAGATGCGTAGCTTTGAGGCGATAAAGCGCGTGCGAGATACCTACGCTTTTGCCATTGATATAGAGATTTGCGCCTTTGCGCAATCCGGTCTCACTAATAAACCTAAAACCTATGAGCTGTTGCTGCAGGCGCTATCTCAAGGTGCTGATCTGATAGGCGGCTGTCCGTATAAAGATGATAATCCGCATCAGCATATCGAGATGATATTTGATTTAGCTGAGCAATTCGGTGTCAATGTCGACTTTCATTTAGATTTTGATCTCGATCCTGAAGGCTCCAGTATTCCCAAAGTGGTAGAAGAAACCATCAATCGTGGTTATCAAGGTCGCGTGTCTATCGGTCATGTGACTAAGCTTGCCGCTATGGATAAAATGCAGCGCGGAGAAATGGCAGGGCTACTAAAACTGGCAGACATCTCTTTGATCGTGCTACCAGCCACTGATATATTTTTGAATGGTCGTGATTATGAGGCGCTGATTCCTAGAGGGATGGTTAACGCCAATCAGTTTGCAGCATTAGGCGTCAATACTACGCTATCTAGTAACAATATTTTAAACGCTTTTACGCCTTATGGGGATGCGTCCTTAGTGAGAATGGCCAATATGTACGCCAATATTGCCCAGTTAGCAAAAGATGATGAGATCACAGATGTCTTTGCTATGATTACCAAAAACGCGGCCAAAATACTGGCGCTAGATAGTGAAGTTGAGATAGGCGCAGCTGCCACATTAGTGGTACTAGAAGCCAAAACCGCCACTGAGGCGATTCGCACGAATGCGCAAGCGCTGGCTGGATTCAAAAACGGTAAGCAAACCTTTAACAATGCAGCGGCTGAGATTTATTATTAAAGCTGCTATATGGCAACTCTACACAACAAGAGAGGCGATCTAGATCGCCTCTCTTACTTTTATCCTACTGCTAGAGTTAATGTCTGAGTTGGTAACTCAATTAACACCCTAGTTGATAACGCCACTGACACCAACACGGACACTAGCACCGCCCTCGGAGTCTGCGGCGACACCGCCGGTCAAGCTCCATCTGCCACTAACCGCAGTGTGACGTAACGAGGCACCGACCGCATTTTCTCCTC
Source organism: Psychrobacter sp. 1U2 (assembly GCF_051847575.1). Lineage (NCBI taxonomy): Bacteria > Pseudomonadati > Pseudomonadota > Gammaproteobacteria > Moraxellales > Moraxellaceae > Psychrobacter > Psychrobacter sp. 1U2. Next base: position 4,387 of record NZ_JBPYDC010000027.1, on the reverse strand, counting down.
GATGGAAGCCAGCTCCTACCGCATAAGTGAATTTACCCGGTACGTAAGGCGCTGACTCTAATGCTAAAGTCGCCGCTATACCAGCTCTAGATTCTTTTTCGACATCATCGATTCTATAGCCTAGCTCATTAAACGCACTGCCAAAGTTACTCTCAACGGCTCTGAGCTGACTGACGTTGACCGCATCTTTGGGCGCTATACCATCTGCGACACCAGTGACCGTTTGACCACCAGCATTAATACCCTGTTCAGCAGTAATACTAGGTCCGTTAATAATGGACAAGCCGTTATTATTAACTGTCGTATTGCCTGTAGTGATGGTATTAGCCGTGACACTAGTGACGTTTAGGTTGTCAGAAGTGGCGACTTTAATACTGCCATTATCATCACTCAAGACGATATTGTCTCCCGTCACAAAGTTAGCTGTATTACTGCTTTGATTGACTGCTTTAACATCGTTGCCATCGATTTGAGTGACAAGGGACTGCATAGCACTATCCGCTCTGACTAAGCTTACTTTGGTAATATCACTAAGATCAACGGCATAGTCGGTGAGATTATTATCTTCCTTGAGACCTTTAGTTACGGTCATCGCAGCAGATCCTGCCGAGGCAGTAGTCCCATCAGCATTGATGATGTAAGTATCTTTGCCATCAGCGCTTAATGTTCTCACTATTGGTCCGACATTGGTACCGTTAACCATCACTGGCTTAGAGCTAGCGACGGCGGTTCTTACATCGTTGATGTTAGCTGCATTAGTGCCGACCTCCCCACCACTTGCTACGTTGGTGATTTGGGTGCTGCCGGCATCGATACCGCTCGCCGTCACGCTAGGCCCTGTTGTCCCGTCGCTGCCGGTAAAGCTTAAGCCGTATTGGTTAACCACGGTACTATTGCCGGCGTTATCACTAGCAGTGAGACCACCAGCACCATAAGAGGTACTGCCCGCGGCATTAGTTACTGTACTACCTGCTGCGCTGAGTGCTGCACTATTACCTTTGCCGTCATCAACGCTGACACCGCTTGTGTTCAGCAGAGTATCGCCGGCTTTAACGCTAGTCACGTCGAGGGTATCAGCTGTAGCGACGGTGTACTTAGTAGAGCCGTCTAAGTTTGTACCTTGAGTGACAGTAATATTCTTACCTTGCTCTACGGTTGTTTTGGCTTGGACAGCGGCGGTATTCACGGACTTGATAGCATCATGGATATTGTCTTTGCCAGTATCACCGATGTTGGAGGTAGTAATGATGCCACCGTTATTGACCGTATGACCACCCATGACGCTCGTCAGAGCATTAGCAGCGTTATGGAACTGACCGCCGTTGACCGCTTCTGTACTACCCGCTGTGATATCGCCTGCAGCAACATTGCTGATTTTATTATTACCATTATCTAGACCGTTATTGGTCAGTCTGACGATTTGGTTGCTACCACCCTTAAGCGTAACACCGCTATCATTAAGCAGAGTATTGCCAGTAGTCACGCTACCGTTATTACCTAGATCAAGGGTTTTATTCAATACCACTTCAATTGCGCCGTCTTTTTCTTGAGTCGTAATGTTGTCATCAGCACCCACAATATCTATGGCTTCACCTAGACTTTTCTTCACAGTGGCGCCATCGGCAGCTTTGATACCAAAGCCTAAAGACGTCACGCTACCACTAAGAGCACTTAACTGCTCTTGAGTGGCTGCCACGCCACCAGTATAAGTAGCACTCGCATCAAACGTAGTATTAGATAAGTTAGACACCGTACCTGCCGTGCCATCAATAGTGACGCCAGCTGGGCTGCTACCAACTTTGATAGTGTCAGCAAGTCCTAGGGTAATACCATCACTCGATCCAAGCGCAGTGGTTGTTAAGTTAGGATCGGTATTAAACTTAATCTCCTCGCCTAAAGCGAAGGTCTTCTTAAGGGTGTTATTGACGTTGAAGTTGATACCCTTGGCGATATTAGCGGTGTTGCTAATAGTACGACCATCAAGGTTACCCAATGCTGAGCCTACATCATTGTAAGGGCTAGCATTCGTTCCACTATTAGTGCCATCGTCTAGTAGGTAGCTTGGCGGGGTATACATATCGGTGTTTGGATCATAGCTGCCGCCTAGTACAGCAGTGTTACCAGCAACGTTTTGGTTGGTGTCAAATAGCTGACTGCCGTTGATGGCATCGGTTGAGCTTGCTCCAATAGCGCCAATGCCTACGTTTGTAAGCTTGTCGCCGCCGATATCAAGGCCGTTAGCGCTGCTGGTGATAACGGTGTTTTCGCCGCCTGCTGTTGTGTCGCCAATGGTGACTTGGGTGAATTCAACTTCGTCTTTGGTGGAGACCGTTAAGGTCGGCACACCTTCTGTGTTATCTACAAGGAAGTCGATGTTTTTGCCGGAGTCAATAGCTACTCGATCTCCCGGTCCGATGTTGGCTGTACCACCATTGGTGGTGGTGCCGCCATTTTGTCCAACGGTGATATCCCAACCTGCATTGGCGACATCGCTGACTGATTTTAGCTGGTCTTCTGTCGCCGCTTGTCCTGAGGTGAAGCTGCTTGGGTCAAAGCTTTGGTTGGTTAGACCACTGATAGTGCCTGCACTACCATTGATAGCGATAGGGTTATCTGTTGGCGCACCTATGTTGATGGTGTTGGCAAGTCCTAGGGTAATACCATCACTCGATCCAAGCGCAGTGGTTGTTAAGTTAGGGTCGGTATTAAACTTAATCTCCTCGCCTAAAGCGAAGGTCTTCTTAAGGGTGTTATTGACGTTGAAGTTGATGCCTTTGGCGATATTAGCGGTGTTGCTAATAGTACGACCATCAAGGTTACCCAATGCTGAGCCTACATCATTGTAAACTGGAGCATTCGTTCCACTATTAGTGCCATCATCTAGTAGGTAGCTTGGCGGGGTATACATGTCGGTGTCTGCATCATAGCTACCGCCTAGTGCCGTAGTGTTACCAACAACGTTTTGATTGGTGTCAAATAGCTGACTGCCGTTGATGGCATCTCTACTACTGTTACTAACGTCACCATCCGTCACACCGCGAATCTTGTTACCGCCGTTGAACAAACCGGTTCTGGTTAGTACCACGTCATTATTGGTCCCTATTATTCTGACACCATCATCGTCGAGTGTGGTAATACCCGTAGTCACGCTACCGTTATTACCTAGATCAAGGGTTTTATTCAATACCACTTCAATTGCGCCGTCTTTTTCTTGAGTCGTAATGTTGTCATTAGCACCTATAATCTGTACGGCTTCGCCTAGGTTTTTCTGCACAGTGGCGCCATCAGCAGCTTTGATACCAAAGCCTAAAGACGTCACGCTACCACCAAGAGCACTTAGCTGGTCTTCTGTCGCCGCTTGTCCTGAAGTGAAGTTGTTTGGATCAAAGGTCGTGTTTGATAAGTTGGACACTGTGCCTGCCGTGCCATCGATAGTGACGCCAGCTGGGCTGCTACCAACTTTGATAGTGTCAGCAAGTCCTAGGGAAATACCATCACTCGATCCAAGCGCAGTGGTTGTTAAGTTAGGGTCGGTATTAAACTTAATCTCTTCGCCTAAAGCGAAGGTCTTCTTGAGCTTATTATTGACGTTGAAGTTGATGCCGTTACCAATGGCGCTAGTATTCGACGTTACTTGGTTATCAACAGCTCTCAACTGACTAACATTGACCGCATCAGTATCCGTACCACCTGCTGCAACATTGGTTAAGCGTCGCTCATTACCAGCATTGCCGACACTGACGACATTGCTACCGATTGATGTTCCTGCTACGGTGGTTGCGCCAGTAGGTACAAAGCTCGCTACGGTTGAGGCGCTGACCGTCGAGTTGTTACCAATACCAACCGCGCCATCAAGGCCACTAGCAATACTGACATTATTACCGATGGCAAAGGCGTTATCAGCACCGATGGTATTGTTATTACCTAAAGAGTAGCTGCCAGTGCCGGTAATCGTAGAAGGGTCACCAATAGCGCCAGAGTTGTCGCCAGTTACGGTGTTGCCTGTACCGATACTGATACTAGAGCTGCCTGATGCCTTGGCGTTTGTTCCTATGGCAATCGCGTCATTTGCAGAGGCTTTAGATCGTGCACCGATAGAGACGGTTCTATTGGCAGTGACTTTTTGACCGGCTTCAAAGCCCATAGCGACGTTTTGATCACCATCTACTGTACTTCCTGCTCTAAACCCTAAGGCTGAGTTAAAGGATCCGTCTAAGTTATTGCCTGTTTCAGAACCAATACCGATGTTTGACCTGCCTCTGACGATGGAGGCGGACTCTGTACCTAGAGCGATGTTGTCACGTCCAACGACTTGTGAGCCAGCACCCAAGCTATTGACGGTGCCATCACCGTTACCACCAATGGCAATATTTGATCTATTGTTAGG
>NZ_JBPYDC010000026.1:0-35299 GCF_051847575.1 Psychrobacter sp. 1U2 | reverse complement strand
GACTTGCAGCTTAAAGTCTAGGTCGTAATGCATAAAAATACCCCATAAGTTGTGTCCAACTTATGGGGGTCGGTTCACATCTATATCGGGGGCTGGGCTTTTTTGTGGATGATAGTTTTGTGGTAAGGGGGCTTGTTTTTCTAACTTTAACCCTTTTCAGTCAACAGCTTAATTCCTAAACCAATAAATACCACGCCGCTGATCTTATTTAAGATAGTTTCAATAGCTGGGTTTTCGCGTAGCTTTTTGCTAAATCTTGAGGCTAGTAGTGTTAGGCATAAGCACCAAATTAGACCGGTCACGGCAAAGGTAAGACCTAAGATCAAAAACGATAGCGTGCTATGCGCGTAGCTTGGATCGATAAACTGCGGAAAAAAAGCTAGGAAGAATAGCGCCACTTTTGGGTTAAAGGTGTTGGTCAATACGCCTTGCTTATATATTTTTCCATAATCTAGAGACTTTACTTGCGCGGTTTTGTCTTTAGTGGGCAAGCCCTCTGCTATGACAGCGTCCGACTTTTGCGTTAACATCTTGACCCCTAGATAGCATAAGTAGATGGCCCCGATATATTTAACAATAGTGAAGGCTAATGGTGAGTTGGCTAAGATAATTGATAAACCCAGTGCTGCTAATATAGTGTGCACCAAAATGCCGGAGACGATACCTAGCACCGAATAGAGTCCCGCCTTATTCCCTTGCGCCACACTACGAGTGATGATGTACATGGTATCTGTGCCTGGCGTGATATTTAATAAAATACCAGTCAGAATAAACCCCCAATAGTTCTCGATACCAAACATAGCCCAACACCTTTTGTTTCGTTATTATTCTAGCCTATAACCTTGTTTACTTGGTCAGCTAAGCTGGCTTACTTTTTATAGTTGATTCACTCTAAAAATGATATACCAGTAGCGCGTTTAAATTTAGAACAATTTTACTTTGGACTTACTATATGTAGATTGTTCGTTATCGACATAATCAAGCAGCTACTTTTAGAGAAAGCAGGATCCTGCAGTAAAAAAGCGGGTGATATAAACCCTGATAATAGCTAATACTGACGCTAAATCCACAGATAAACCACCCTTTATACGCTTAAAAAGTTATTATCAACATATTTTTATTGCTTTACTTTCTTTTTAGCAATATTGTCCACCTATCCTATCAGACAACCGCCAAGCTGAGTACCTCATGAGTAGACGCGATCTTATTATCTTTATTAGCTTATCCTTTATGTGGTCGCTATCCTTTATATTTTATAGAGTTGGCGTGCCTGAATTTGGCTCTATGTCGTTTGCCAGCTTACGGGTGATATTTGCTGGTGTCACGATGCTTGCTTTCGTTGCGTTCAATCCTTCTCATTTAATTGCGGTCCGGCAGCACTGGAAGCTGCTTACCGTAGTGGGCCTGATCTCTACAGCGATTCCGTTTGTTTTATTCTCTTATGCCGCTCAAGCCGTTAATGCTGGCGTGCTCGCGGTGCTCAATGCCGCGGTTCCGATGATGAGCGGATTTATCGCCAGTACGTTCTTCAATGATAAGCTCTCAAAAAAGCAGACCTTAGGTTTATTTATCGGCATCGTAGGCGTCGTAATCTTAATGAGTGAAAGCTTATTTGGCGGTGCGGCTACGGATTTGAGCTCAGGGCTATTGCCAATGGGCTATGCATTGCTCGGCTGTGTGGGTTATGCAGTAGGGGCGAACGTCACCAAGAACTATTTGCAAGACACCTCGCCTGTCGCTATTACTATCGGCGCTATGCTGATTGCTAGTGTGGTGATGCTACCTGTGGCGATTTACGAGTTTCCGTATGGTCAGAGTATCAGTGTTAAAGCTTGGGTATCCGTCGTTTGTATCGGCGTATTCTCAACCGCTATCGCCTTTATCTTTATTAATGAGCTGATAAAGAGTATTGGTCCGATGCGGGCGACCAGTATTACATTAGTGATTCCAATCTTTGCCATTATATTTGGTTATATCTTATTAGATGAAGCTTTGGATACTGCCGCTATCATAGGCTCAGCGGTGATACTTATCGGCACTTACTTATCTTTGAACTTGTCTTTGGCCAGCTTTAGGAAGTCCTCGCAGCCATTAGATGTAGAGCGTTAATTGCGTTATAGTGAATCCTAAATAAAAACTGTACAGCTATAGCGGAGTGCTACTGGTATAAATTTTTCTTGCGTGCTGCGTTCCTTCGATGCTGCGCAAAATTCATCCCAGCAGCACTGTATTTATTTTATAGTGGACCGGCTATATATAAAAAAATTGACGCATAAAAAAGCTCAATCCTCTATTTTATTGGGATTGAGCTTTTCTTGTCTCAACTAATCAGATTGATGATAAATCATAGCTTATCGTACATTATCACCATAAGTGACGATAGGGCGCTCTAAGCGATGACTAGTAGCGGCGCTTTTTGCCCCTGCTATAGCAGCTACGAAAGTCAATATAGCACTGATTAACCAAAATAGACCACTGTATAGGGCAGCTTTACGAGCAACTTCTTCAGCTTGTTGTAGATTTTGATCAACAGTTTGTTGAGCTTGGGCTATATACTGCTCAGTTTTCATTTTATATTCGTTAAATGACTGAGTAGCTTCATTACGTACTTCTAGCGCTTGCGCTTCGGTAAGTCCTTCTGCTTGCAGACGCGTGATTAGCTCATCACTGTTCAGCGTTTGTTCGATTGATGCCATACGCTGTTTTGCATAGTCATCAATGTTGCGCCAAGTGTCGATATTCGTGAAGTCCATATCAGCAACATCACCGCGAGTATTATTGATCATCTCTTCTAATACGTCAGTTGTCGCTGCGATTTGGGTTTCGTTCAGGCCTTGTGTGTTCTTAGCGACTAAAGCGTTGAGATCTTCTTGGCTAATATCACCTGAAACCGTTTGATAAGCTTGTTGAGCTTTTTGTTGCATTTGCTCAATAGAGCTATCAGGTGCGGCAACGGCTGCCGTTCCTACTGCCGAAGACCCTGCTGCTGCAACACCACCAGCGGTTTTAGCAACTGTACTTACCGTACCGCCAACCACATTACCTGCAGTTGCCAAGATGCTAGTAGCACCGCTCATAGCAAAAAAGGTCGTAAACAGGACAATTAAAGCGGCGGTCAACATACCGGTTAAAGACGCATCTTTTTGATCGACTTCTTTACCATCACCAAAGATAGCTTCTGGTGCTGAGAATTTAATAGCATAGTAGCCTGCGACAAAAGCACTGACTAAAGCGGTAATAGCGGCATAAATTCCGCCCGCAATGCTGGTTCCTTTTAGATCAAAAGGCAAAAACGAGCTTAACACTAGCGCTAAAGCAACCATCGCCATAACGACGATTAGTCCCATAACGAGACCTGCTAGCACACCGCGCCAAGACGGACGCCGCTGAGGGGAGTAAGTAGTAGGTAACATAGCTATTCCTTATATTTTATTGTAAATACTAATAGGATCCTTGCCTAAACCATCGAGATGATCGAGTCGGCGTTAGTCGTCTACAAATTTATCTATAAATTGAATAAAAGTAGAACTTTATAAATATAAGCAAAGCATAAGGAATTAAAAGCTGTATTAATAATACAGTTAAGTATAAAAACAAAGCCATCGTGTATAGGAGTGTTAAACCATGTGAAAGAATCAGGCAGATGTAAAGTTGTGTTAATACTTAGTAAACTTGTTATAAGGTATTGATATTTATGGATATATCAATTATTAACGTCAACTTAACAGCTTGAGGATTAGTTAAGGAAGCCTATAAAATTAAAGCATAAAAAAAGCTCAGTCATCGAGGATGACTGAGCTTTTAGTGGTGCGTTTATTAGTCTAATCTGATGCTAAGCAGCAGTGCTAACAAATGACGCCAAATAGTGGCGTCCCCAGGGGGATTCGAACCCCCGTTACCGCCGTGAAAGGGCGGTGTCCTAGGCCTCTAGACGATGGGGACGCATAGAGTGTCATAGCTTAATAAATACGGCTACAACGGTACTGCACAATATCAGAGCGCTTATTCTATATAAACAAGCCTTGCCTAGGTGCTGATACTGCTTCTTAACAATATTTATTATAATAAACAATAAATAGATGGTGGAGCTAAACGGAGTCGAACCGTTGACCCCTTGCATGCCATGCAAGTGCTCTACCAACTGAGCTATAGCCCCTCGTTAAGAGTGAGCGTATTTTAGGGAATAGCAGGATGGTTGTCAATAGCTATTTTTGAAATATTGATAAATAATTCCAAGTGAGAGTTGATAGATAATTGTTAGCGTAATACTCATTAAAAGCTTTACTAAGCTAATCTTTAAAGACTTAAAGGTTACTGACTATTGGAGATTTAAATGGCAGTTGATAGAAGACAGAATAAATTGAATAAAGAAGCTTCAGATGAAGAAATTAAAAATTTTGAAGAAAAAACTATGAAGGAGATGGGCATCTTTAATACATTACCAACTCGTGAACAAAACCAAGAACTCGCAAAAATAATGGAATCTCAATTCCCTCATATGGATTTTACTTATCTCTAATAAATTAACCTACCAAAAAACGTGGGCTTTGCTCTTGCGCCACCCACGCCAGTTTATACTTTTAAAATATCTATCTAACAAACTTACTCACTGTCAGCGGCCAAAAAATCAGGCAGATCTGTGGCTTTTTTCTCCAGCTTCTTTAGTTTTTTCTTACCTAATCCGCCAAGTACCTCAACCGCGTGGCGCAAGCGGTTCAAAGTCATATCCGCACCGATAATCCACATCGAGTTCATGACAGGGGTAGAGGAGGAGCTACCCGCAATAGCGATAAAGAAGGGAGCGATAAAATCGCGCATCTTAATATCGAGCGCCGCAGACAAGCCTTTGATAGTAGTATAGATATTTTCCTCAGACCATTCAGGCAACGACTCAAGTTGCCATAGCGTTAACTGGAGAATCTCCATGATTTGCTCAGGCGTAAGGTTTTTGTGTTCGAAGTCATCGCTGGTAATCTCAGGCAGGTTCTGAAAATAAAAGCCACCCCAATTGACCGCATCAGAGAGCAGTTCAATACGCGGTTGAATCGCTGCAGCCATTGCGGTTAATTTATCGCTGTTATTAGCCCAGTCGAGAATTCTGTTTTTTAATTCTTCAGGTGTTAGCTCGCGTAGCCATTCGCTATTGAGCCAATTGAGCTTTTCGATATCGAAGATAGGGCCGCCTAAGGAGACGCGCTGAATATTGAAACTTGCGATCATCTCGTCAAGCGTGAACTTTTCTTCGTCATTCGGCATCGAGTAGCCCATACGACCTAAGTAATTGAGCAGCGCTTCTGGTAGCACGCCAGCATCACGATAATAAGTGATAGAAGTTGGGTTTTTGCGCTTAGACAGCTTTGATTTATCAGGGTTGCGTAGTAGCGGCATGTGGCAGAGCACGGGCATCTCCCAGCCAAAATACTCATAGAGCAGCTGATGCTTGGGTGCGGAGTTTAGCCACTCTTCGCCGCGCATTACATGGCTGATCTCCATCAAGTGATCATCGACAACGTTGGCTAAATGATAAGTCGGTAGGCCGTCAGTCTTAAGCAGTACTTGCATATCGACTTGCTCCCACGGAATCTCAACCGTACCGCGTAGCATGTCTTCGACTTTACAAACGCCTTCGGTAGGTACGCGCATACGAATGACAAAGGGCTTGCCATCAGCGACCATTTTATCCGATTCTTCACGAGATAGATCGGCGTAGCGACCATCATAGCGCGGCGTCTCGCCACGAGCCATTTGCTCCGCTCGCATCGCATCTAGTTCTTCGGGCGTACAAAAGCAGCGAAACGCGTGATCATTGTCGAGTAGCTTTTGCGCGTGTTCTTTATAGATATTCGCGCGCTCGCTTTGGCGATAAGGCGCATGTGGCCCGCCGACATCAGGACCTTCCGCCCAATCCAGACCCACCCAACGTAGCGCGTCCAAGATCATTTGCTCGGAGGCTGCAGTGGATCGCGCCTGATCGGTATCCTCGATACGCAGGATAAACTCGCCACCATGCGCCTTAGCAAAGGCTAAATTAAACAGCGCAATATAAGCCGTACCGACATGCGGAAAGCCAGTAGGGGATGGCGCAATACGAGTACGCACGGGACGAGTAGAAGGGGCTGGATTATTTGAAGTGGTTTGCATCAGGTCGCCTTACATAGAATGATCGGTTAAGAAGTATTTGGTTCAAAGGTTGGGTCTAAAAATTGAGTAAAGACGGTTATAACTAACCGCAAAAAATAGCGTAAAATAGAGCGCTAGTATAACAGACAGCCAAGATATTTTTAGCGAAAAGCCCAGTTGGTGCTTGACTAGCTGTGTATCCTTGCGATAATAACGCTAGCGAGGCGTAACTTGTTTATTTTTATCTTGTTTTTGTTTATAACACTACTGGCCCATAGGGTCGTCATCTATTGAGTTATTTGTGTCATTATCGAAGCCAAAGCCAAGTCCAAAATTAGATGCTCAAGCAGCGACGCAGTCTGCTACTTCTAATGAATCAGAGTTTAGCCACGAAGCGGTGTTGCTAAAAGAAGCCGTCGCGGCCGTACTCGGCGTAAAATCACTGCCAAAAGCGAATAGCGACAACAGTCTACAAGCGCGCGGCATTTATGTCGATGCGACTTTTGGGCGCGGTGGTCATAGCCGCCTGCTACTCTCGCAATTGGCTAACGATGCGCAGTTGATTGTCTTTGATAAGGACCCGACGGCGATTAAAGTTGCTAATGAGTTAGCGGCTGTAGATAGTCGTGTCAAAGTGGTGCATGACAGCTTTGCCACTTTAACTGACAGCTTAGCCGCGCTTGGTATTGATCAAGTCGATGGCCTCATGGCAGATTTAGGCATCTCCTCACCGCAGATCGATGATGGCAGCCGCGGCTTTAGTTTTATGCGTGATGGCGCCGTTGATATGCGCATGGATACCAGCCGTGGTCAGTCGGTTGCCGAGTGGCTTGAGCAAGTCGATGATGAGACTTTGGCCAATGTATTATATGAGTTTGGCGAGGAGCGTCATAGCCGGCGTATAGCGCGTGCGATCAAGCAAATGGAGCGCTATGAGTCGACATTAGAGTTGGCTGAGGTCATCAAAGTGGCGCATCCCAACTGGCAACGCGGCAAACATCCGGCGACCCAAAGCTTTCAGGCGATGCGTATCTTTATCAATAATGAGCTCGGTGATGTCGATAGCTTTTTGGAGCAAAGCCTTGAGATGTTAAAGGCGGGCGGTCAGCTGTCGGTGATCAGCTTTCATTCGCTTGAGGATCGCCGCATCAAGCAGTTTTTGCAGCGTCATAGTAAGGGGCAGTATCCTGAGGATGAAAACCTACCGATGCCGCCCAAGCGCCCGCGCTACTTTACTAAGCCCAAACGCATTGGCCCTAGCAAAACTGAGATCGCTCAGAACCCGCGCTCGCGTAGTGCTTGGCTGCGTGCGGCGACTCGTACTGATATCGCTTATGAGCACCAATCTAATTGAGCGTTGAGTCACTATAAGCTTTTACGGTCAACAGATAGTTAGTTAAAACTGAAAATCTCTTTATAGTAAAAATACAAAATTGCAAAAATATAAAGTTTTCAGCCATTGTTGCTTAGTATAATGTTTCAACGGATACGTAACCGTTAAAAAGCCGTAAGTAATAGCGGTTAAACTAACCGGCTAGTTACCTTCAGGTTTTTTAACTAATGGTTTTTACTACCTATTAGGTTTTTATTAAAAAGTAGCTGTTTGTGTTTATTTATCTTTAAGTCCACCTTCTTGAGATCGTCATGGCAATATCTGGCAAACCTAAATCTGGCCGCGTAGCAAGCTCAACTCATAGCGATGTGGGCGAAATATTTGCGCAGCGTTTTAGTGTAATAAATATCTATGTAGTCGTACTTTTACTACTAGCGGTGGGTATTGTTTGGAGTGGTATCAAAACGGCTGAAGCCGTGCAGCAATACCACCAAGACTATAAAACCTTGCAAGATATGAAAAAACAGCAGCGTAAATTACAAGTTGAGCATCAGCGCTTACTCATTGAGCAGCAAACCTTTAGTGCCACACCGCAGATTGCCAGTCGCGCCGTTGCAGAACTAGGCATGTATTCGCCGACGCTCAAAGACAAACTCATTATTCAGCCAGGCGCTCCGGTGATAGCAGGCGACACTTTTGCTAGCGCTGATACCGATAATAGTAGCACTGATGTTGCCAATACTGACCTGAGCCCGGAAAACCCGTCCGCTACAGACTATAGAGAGGATGGACAATGAGTAGTAAAAAGCCATCAACCGATAAAAAGTCAGCTAGCGGTAAAGTAATAAAACCACTGCGCCCTGCTAGCAAAGCAAAAGCGCAGCAAGAAGCTAAAGGTAGCTCTACTAGTACGGGTAAAAAAATATTCTCTCGTAAGAAGAAGAGTGATTCGCAAGGCGCTTATACCAGTGTAAAAAACCGCAAATCTAAACGCACTATTATGAGTAAGGCCTCAGGCGCGTCTTCGCGTGGCGGCTTTGAATATGACAAAAACCGCTTTCGGATGGTGTGGGCTATCGCCTTAACGATTTTGGTGCTGCTGATAGGCCGTGCTTATTATCTACAAGTGGCCAATGCACAATTTTATCAAGATAAAGGCAATGAGCTGATCACCAGCGAGCGCACGCAAAAGTCGTATCGCGGCATGATTACCGATCGTAATCAGCTACCGCTAGCGGTCAGTGCGCCATTAGCGACGGTCTCCTTTAGTCCGCACGACTATGCGCGCGAATACTATGAGCTCAATAGGGTCATCATCGAAAACCCCAATCAACCTGTATTAAGAGCGCGGATGCAAAAGCGCTTGGATAATATGGATCTGACTGTGTTAGCCGCAGCGGCCAACATTCCGGTGACTGAGCTTGAAAAGGCTGCTGCTATCGACAAGAGCGTCGATGTCACCGATGATGAGGCGGTCAAAGCAGCACTACCTTCAGGTCCAGGCTCGCACTATATGCCGCTACTCAATAAAGTCACCCCCGAGATCGCCCAAAGCGTCAGCTCGCTTGACTTCCCAGGCGTGTATGAGAAAAATTTCTTTCAGCGCTATTATCCGCAGCCGCAGCCCAACGCGCAGCTACTTGGATTTATGGGTCAAAACGCTAATGACCCTGAGGGCGGTTACGAAGGCCGTGCTGGTATCGAGCGTCAGTTTGAGCAAATACTATCAGGGGAGGACGGCAAAGTCCTAGTGCTAAAAGATGCCAAACAGAACAGTCTCAAAGAGATTAAACAGTTAAAGCCAGAAGTCGCAGGTAAGAATGTGGCTTTGACTATCGATTCGCGCTTGCAGTACTTGCTCTATAAAGAATTAGAAAAAGCCGGACGCTTGCAGCAAGCGCGTTGGTCAACGGGTATGGTAGTAGACGTCCAAAACGGTGAAGTATTAGCCTTGTCGACTTGGCCTTCTTTTAATTCTAATAATCTCAATGAGATGACCGGCGAGAATCAGCGCAATCGGGCACTGCTCGATGTCTTCGAGCCGGGTTCAGTGATGAAGCCTTTTACCGTAGCAGCGGCGCTTGATTCAGGAAAGTATACCGCCAACTCTTTGATCGATACTAATCCTGGCTCTATCCGCGTCCGTGGTTATACCATTCGTGATCACAATAATTTGGGTACGATTAATCTTGCGACCTTACTACAAAAATCTAGTAACGTGGCTTCAACGAAAATCGCCCTCTCTTTGCCTGCTGATGGTATCACTAGTATGCAAAAGAAATTTGGTTTTGGCGCAAAAACCCCGCTACAGTTTCCAGGCGAAGGTAGTGGTAATGTCACCACACCCAAAGAAAAAGAAACCGCGCGCCGTGCCACTGTCAGTTATGGTTATGGTATGGAGGCAACGCTTGCGCAAGTCGCGCAAGCTTATGCGGCACTAGCAGCGGGCGGGGTCATGCATCCGCTGACGTTGACTAAGACCGATAAGCCGCTGCCAAGCAAGCGCATCATGGAGCATGAGCAAGCGATGGCCATCGTCGAGATGCTTGAGTCGGTAACGTTGCCCGGTGGTACCGCAAAAGCTGCGGACATCGATGGCTACCGCGTGGCTGGTAAGACCGGTACTTCGCGCCGTATCAACCCTGATGGCGGTTATTATACCGATCAGTATCGTAATATCTTCGCCGGTATGGCGCCAGCGTCCAACCCAAGGCTAGTCAGCGTTATCTTACTAGAAGATCCACGCGGGCTACATTATGCCGGTTTAACCGCCGCACCGGTCTTTCATAACGTGATGAAAGAAGCGCTTCGTTTGTATAATGTGCCGCTTGATAAGCCATTGCAGACCCAAGAGCAGTAGCAAGCTTAAAGCTAAGTTTTTAATTAATTGGTATTTATTTCATTTTAAAGCTCTAGGATTTTTCATGACCGACGCTTATCAGGCTAGTATTAATAAAAACCGTACCGTGACCTTGCAGCAGCTACTAGACAATAAAAACCAAGACAGCAACCCAGCAAGCAAGCGTTTGTCACAACAATTAACGTCCATCACTGCCCTGAGTCCAGTGATGGGCATTTCTTTTGCACAGTTACGATTAGATAGTCGGCAAGTGGCCAAAAACGATGCCTTTATACTGTTAAAAAGCCATACACCGAACTGTCAGCAGAGCCGTCGCTATTTGCAGCAAGCGGCAAACAACGCTGCTTTTATCTTATCTGAGCTAGATCCTGAGGCGCTGCTTAGCGAAGCTAACGTACCCGCCAATGCTAATATTCAGCTGAATGATAATAAATTACCTGCTGAGAAACCATTAACAATCTTGCCTTGCCCTGTCGTTTATGTACCTAATATCCGTGAGTTTTTCGGTGATTTAGTGCAGCTGCGTCTGCAATACGAGCAGCCAACAACGCTACCTACGGTAGCCGCCGTCACTGGCACCAATGGCAAAACCACGATTAGCCAATTGGTTGCGCAGTTGGCGCAGCTAGCAGGTATGAGTAGCGCGGTTATGGGCACGGCAGGTAATGGTAAATTAGAGGCGCTGGTGCAAGCCAGCCATACTACTGGTGATGCGCTAGCGGTACAGGCGTTTTTGCAGCAAATGGGCGCGCAGCAAGTGGATTTGTTAGCGCTGGAGGCCAGCTCGCATGGTCTCGATCAGCAGCGTTTGCAAGGCGTCCCTATTAAAGTCGCTATTTATACCAATCTGTCGCGTGATCATTTAGATTATCATACCGATATGGATGAATATGTCGCGGCTAAAGCCAAGCTCTTCGATAAGCAGCATTTCCCCAGTCTTACTCATGCCATTATCAATATCGATGATACGTACGCACAAACTATGCTAGATACTGCGCAAGCGAGTAGTCTGAGCGTTTGGACTTATAGTCTCGATCCCGCCAAAAAAGCTACCTTTAGTGCCGTTAGTATTCAGCCAAGCTTGCAAGGCGTGATGATAGGCATGCAGAGCGAATTTGGCAATATTGAGATGGTCAGTCCGCTATTAGGGCGTTTCAATGTTGCCAATCTATTGGCCGCTATTGCCGCGGCGGTTGCACTTGGGATAGATATTGAGCGCATCAGCGAGTTGGTTCCTAGATTGCAAGGCGCAGTCGGGCGCATGCAGCGTGTGCCCTCAAATAACGGCTGCTTTATCGTTGATTATGCGCATACGCCGGACGCGCTCAGTCAAGTATTAGCGAGCCTAAGAGCGCACTGCAAAGGTGAGCTGTGGGCGGTGTTTGGCTGCGGCGGTGATCGTGATGCTGGCAAGCGGCCTATTATGGCGCAAGCGGGACTGGCGGGCGCTGATCGAGTCATATTGACCGCGGATAATCCGCGTAGTGAAGACCCTAATGTCATTTTGCAAGACATGCAAGTAGGCATTACGGACGAGCAATATGAGCGTACCTATGTTGAGCCAGCACGGCAAAAGGCGATAGAGTATGCGGTCAAGAGCGCAACGGCTAATGATATCGTGGTCATCGCTGGTAAAGGTCATGAGACTTATCAGGAGATCAAAGGAGTGCGCTATGACTTCGATGACAGTGTTATCTTGCAACAGGCCCTCAAGCAAGCAGGTCGATCATAGCTCGCCAACCCTTCTTGAAGCAAATATGAGACATCAAGTCATTAGCTAATCAGTCTCAGTAAACCATTCATAAAAAGTAGTCGTTAATAATTAATATAAAAGGTATTCACTATGACAGCTGACCACCATAATACTATTCAGTCGCAAGGACTGTATGTCTGGCAAGCGGATAACTTGCTGACAGCGACAGCAGCGCTTAGTGGACATTGGCAACAAATGCAGGCAGCGCAAGACAGCCAAAACAGTGCCAAGCTGGAGGTGACGAGCAATCGTATTACCACTGATACGCGTACCATTCAAACGGGTGATATATTTTTAGCGCTCAGTGGTGATAATTTCGATGGTCATGATTATATTAACGTCGCGGCCTCCAAAGGCGCTATCGCCGCTATCGTCTCGCGTCCTATCTCAACGAGCATTCCACAATTAGTGGTTGATGACACGCGTTTGGCTTTGGGCCAATTAGGCGCGTATCGTCGTCAGCAGCATCCAAATCTAACCGTTATTGCAATTACCGGCTCAAGTGGTAAGACGACTTGTAAAGAGATGCTTGGCAGTATTTTTGGTCGTCTAGCGCCGACGCTGATTACCCGAGGTAATCTCAACAACGACTTAGGAGTACCGATGATGCTGCTTGAGCTGTCTGATCATCATCGCTATGCCATCATGGAGCTTGGGGCCAATCATATCGGTGAGATCGCTTATACCACTGAAATTGTGCATCCTGATGTGGCTTGCATTCTTAACATAGGAACCGCGCATTTAGGCGAGTTTGGTAGCCGTGAAGGTATTTGCCAGACCAAATCTGAGATTTACCATACCCTAAGCGATAACCAGTTTGCGATTGTGCCGGACAAAGATGACTTTACCAATCAGCTACGCCGCACCGCTGAGAAAAACACTGCAAAGGTGATCGGTTTTGGCAATACCGATGTCAGCGCCAGCCATCTCGATGTCGAGCCTGAGCGCAGCGAGTTTAAATTGCATATAGGCACGCAGGTAAAAGATATCTGTCTACCGCTCGCCGGTGAGCATAATGTCAATAACGCCTTAGCGGCGGCGGCTTGCGCTTATGCGTTAGGTATCGATATTGAAGATATCGTTATCGGCCTAGAAAACGCCCGCCCGGCGAAAGGCCGTCTTGATAGTCAGTTATTAGGCAATCATCGCTTGATCGATGATACTTATAATGCCAATCCGCATGCCGTACGCGCGGCTGCTAAAGTCCTAGCCGCGCAAACGGGTACGCAAGTGATGGTACTCGGCGACATCGGTGAGCTGGGCGACGCTGCGGTTAGCGAGCATCAAAGCTTAGGTCGTACCATTGCTGCTAGCGGTATCAATGTGCTGCTTTGCGTTGGTGAATATGCTCGGTACACTGTTGCTGGAGCAGAAGAGATCGGCGGTATTACTGCGCATGATTTTGAGGATAAAGACAGCTTATTACAGTATTTACAGCAGTATCTACAAGCGCAGCAAGCACATCCTTGTACTGTATTATTCAAAGGGTCCCGTTTTATGAAAATGGAAACCCTTATCAATGCGCTAATCGAGGAGTAAGCGGTGTTAGTTTGGTTATTTGAATGGCTTAGCCAGTATTATTCTCCGTTTTCCGCGGTTTCATCCTTGACTCTACGCGCACTATTGGCGGTTATTACCGCCTTAGGGTTTAGCCTGCTCTTAGGCGGGCGGGTGATTCGTCATTTGCGTACGCTTCGATATGGACAGGCTATTCGTGATGATGGGCCGCAGTCGCATCTGGCCAAAACCGGCACGCCAACGATGGGTGGAGTGCTTATCCTCACCTCTATCGGTGTGGCAAGCTTATTATGGGCGCGCTTAGATAATCCTTATGTTTGGATTTTGCTTATTGTCATGGTTATTTTTGGCGCAGTTGGTTGGGCAGATGATTGGCTGAAGATTAAATACAAAGACCCAAAAGGGCTGATTGCGCGTAAGAAATACTTTTGGCTATCGGTCGGTGCTATCTTTGTCGGGGTCTCTTTATACTATATCGCGACTTTACAGCCTGATATCGCCACCACTCGTATGATGCAGGATCTACTGCTGCCTATATTTAAAGATTGGGCGATTCCTTTTTCTGCGGTGCCTTTTGGCATTGCCTTTATTATCTTTACTTATTTTGTAATCAATGGCGCCTCTAACGCGGTCAACTTGACTGATGGCTTAGATGGCTTAGCGATATTACCGGTAGTATTAGTCGCCGCAGGCCTCGGCGCGATGGCCTATGTCTCAGGTGACGTGCGCTTCTCAGAATACCTGCATGTACCTTATATCCCCTATAACTCTGAAGTCATTATCGTCTGCGGGGCGATGGTGGGCGCAGGACTTGGATTTTTGTGGTTCAATGCTCATCCCGCGCAAGTGTTTATGGGCGATGTTGGCGCGTTAGCACTAGGCGCGATGCTCGGTACGATCGCGGTGATGACGCGGCAAGAGATTGCTTTTGCGATTATGGGCGGCCTATTTGTCGCTGAAGCGGTATCAGTGATACTGCAGGTCGGTTCTTATAAACTGCGTAAAAAACGTATCTTTCGGATGGCACCACTGCACCATCATTTTGAAGAGATCGGCTGGAAAGAGACAAAAGTGGTGGCAAGATTTTGGATTATTGCTATTGTACTAGTAGTGCTTGGCTTGATGACTTTAAAACTGCGTTAAATTCTAGCTTTATTAGGTCCAACACCCCCTAATGATAAAGCCAAAAAGCCACTCTAGATTATTTTAGGGTGGTTTTTTTATCGCTTATCCGT
Organism: Psychrobacter sp. 1U2; assembly: GCF_051847575.1. Taxonomy (NCBI): domain Bacteria; kingdom Pseudomonadati; phylum Pseudomonadota; class Gammaproteobacteria; order Moraxellales; family Moraxellaceae; genus Psychrobacter; species Psychrobacter sp. 1U2. The sequence goes on along the minus strand of NZ_JBPYDC010000026.1, from coordinate 20,480 downwards.
AGTAACGTTTGTTAAGATGCTAATGTTAAAATAATGAGCAAATTTAGAAGAGGTTAAGATACTTGTGTCACTATTTATATGTCCTATTTGCCAATCATCCCTATTGCTCGCAGCAGACACGTGGCGCTGTGATGGCAGGTTAAATCTTAAAAATACCTCTCATCCTTTTGATGTGGCGCGTCAAGGCTATACCAACCTATTACCGGTCAATCAAAAGAAATCCAAAGCCCCCGGCGACAGTAGCGACTCTATCCTTGCTCGGCAACGGTTTTTAGCAAACGCTCACTACCAACCGCTGCGTGATTTAGTTTGTGCGCAAATCAAAGCCTTACTATCAGCAAAGCACAGTACTGGACAAATAGACAAATCATCCGTCAATTGGTTAGATATCGGCTGCGGAGAGGGTTATTATACTGGAGCGATTGCGCAAATTAAGGGCATTGATAGCTTAATCGCCGCGGATATTAGCAAGCCTGCGGTGATAGAGGTTGCTAAAGCTAGCAAAGCGGCTAAGCGCTTATGGCAAAATGTAGATAAGCAAGATAACAACAAGGCCGCTATTTATCCTATCGTTACTAGCGCCGCACATCTACCGCTGAGCACTAATAGTTTGACTGGCATCACTAGTATTTTTAGCCCGATATTGCCAGCTGCTTTCGTAGATGTTTTGCAGGAGGGCGGTTATTTAGTGATAGCTAAGCCTGATATCAGACATTTAGCTAGCGTACGTGAGGCCTTATTTGATGAAGTACGTGAGCATAATTCGGATAAGTTTTTGACCGAGCTTGCGCCCTTTTTTGAAGTATTAGAGACTCATAAAGTCAATACTGAGCTGAGCTTATCGGAGCAAGCTTTAGCTGATTTATTGACCATGACCCCTTATGCTTATCGAGCCCGGCCAGAAAAACGGCAAGCGCTATTGGCAAAAGCTGCAGTGGGTACGTTTAATACGGAAGCAAAATTTGTCGTTTATATCTTAAAAAAACGCCTGTTATAATACGGGCCCTATTGTCGCGACAATATTATGCCAAATTCGATAATATAACGGCCAATTTTCTACTTGCTCAAGACTGACAGGATCAGAATCAGCAATATACTGTTGTTGACGCTCGATAATTTGCTCAGTTAAGTCTCTATCGCTAAACACTACGTTGTTCTCATAATTCAAATCAAAGCTACGCAGGTCTAAGTTAGTTGAGCCGATCAAGCTGATTTCACCATCGACGGTCAAAGTCTTAGCATGAAGTAGGCCCGGCTTATACTCATAAATATTCACTCCCGCCTGTAATAGTTCCCAATAGTAGCTCCGAGAAGTTGCCGCTACGATCAAAGAGTCGTTATGTTTAGGAAATATCATCGTCACCTCAACACCTCTATAAGATGTCGCGCATAAGGCACTAACTAAAGAGGGGTCGGGGACAAAATAAGGCGTAGAGATGGTGAGAGTGCGCTTAGTTTGGCCAATCAAAGTATTCAAAAACTGCGGCGTCGTCCCGCGGCGCTGAGTCGGCCCGTCAGCGAATACTTGCGCGGCTATACCATAAGATGCGGAAAGGCTTTTATGCCGGTGGTTCTGCTGATTTTGAGGGTTGCTTTGAGCTTGCTTTTTTGGTTCAACAACATAAGGAAAGCTGTCTAACGGGGTCTCTGGGTTTTTCATTAGCCAGTCACTAGCGAATAACATCTGGTTTTGCGCGACAATAGGCCCCTCAAAGCGCAGCATAATATCAACCCAAGGCGCAAATCTAGGCTTGACTCGAAACTCAGGATCAGCGCAGTTGCGGCTACCGTTGTAGCTGATTTTGCCATCGATAACGGTGATTTTACGGTGATTACGTAAGTCGATACGACTAAAGAGCAGTACCTTAATGATATTGCGAATGGGCAGCGCCACACTGACTTCCACGCCAGCTTCCTCCATCTCGCGCCATATTTTGGAGCGTACCATCTTACGCGAGCCCATGCCATCGACCATCGCCCGGCATCTCACCCCGCGCTTGGCCGCACGTATTAGCGCTTTCGCGGTATCTATCCCCATACCATCGATCAGCCAAATATAATAGAGCACATGAATATGATCGGTCGCCGCATCGAAATCAGCAATCATCCGCGCCTGTGTTTCCGCCGCATCCGCCATAAGCTCAGCGCTATTACCGACAGTGGTATAAAAGCCGGTAACCTCAGCGGAGTAAGCAAAAGCCGCTTGGTACTCAGGTTTGACCGCTTGTACTAAGTCGACATTATGGCCCAGAACCTCAGGGTGGCTATGATACAGCTCGTCTTTGATGCGTTCATAGTTCTGTTTAAATTTGCGTCCCAGATGAATTTCACCAAACAACCAGTAAACCACGACTCCGATATAAGGTAAGATAAAGAGAACAACTATCCAAGCTAGCCTGGCCGGAGCGCTCAAATCATGACGGGCGAGCACTCGAACCGAGATCAGCAGCAGTAGTAAAAAGTGAATAGTCAGGAGGATGTCTAAAAACATAAAGCGGTCCGTTGTTATTCTTATTGTTATTATCGGATTTTTGACCCTGTTTTGATGCTATATCTGATCAAGCTAAGGTCTGTTTAGCTCTTTAGAGTCGACTATACCGTATTTTATGGCGTTAGATATATCAAAACGTAAGCCAAGGACTGTTTTTAAATCGCATTTAACGATATCCATACTAAGTCTGTGCCAGACATTAAAAAGCGCAGTCAGCTTTTTAGCGACTGCGCTTACTTTAATTAAATTTTAAGGATTCAGCTTTTTTAATTAGTTCTAGCTTTAGCTTTATTGGGTCATATGACTGTTTTGATTCATGTGACCTTGGTTCATCATATGGCCCTCTTTATTCATATGACCTCGTTTCATCATGTGACTGCCTTGTTTCATATGCTGCGCGCGCATTGTCGCAAGCTTTTGGCGTTGTTCTGGAGTTAGTATATTCATCATGGCTTCACGGGTTTGCATATGATTACCACGATTATTTTGTCTAAGCGCTTTAATTTGCGCTTTTTGATTGGCGCTTAAATTTAGCTCAGCCATCATATTACCCATCATAGTGTTCATGCCGCTGTGCATATGCTGACTGCCTTTATTATGATGCATTTGCTGCATATTGTTATGAGGCATAGTGTTATTAGCATTCGTATTGGCACAAGCGCTAATCGCTGTAAGGCTTGAGAGTGCAAGAGTGGCGTTTAGTAATAACTTTTTCATAAAAGCTCCTTGTTTTTATAAAAGAATTTATATTATATGTTCACATAATTTATTTATAATGAAAGTATCTATAGTGTAAAGTATACTGCCGACGCTACTATTTATAAGACTTTACTATAAGTAATCAGTGCCAGATAATTGTAAATTAATTTTTGCTTTAGTAATTCCTTGTTAAGATAAAGGTTTTCCAAGGTGCTGATAGCGATTAATTTTATATTTTCTCGATAGATTAAGTGACAATCTCATTGTTAATGGCTTTTGCCCAGCGCCGACTCTTATTATGGCAGCGATTGCAGAGCTCTTGCGCCTGCGTCAGATAAGTGACATTGCCGCAGTACATACAAGCGTAGTGCCAGCCAGCTTTTACTTCTTTGACTGCTACGGACTGTTTGGGAAACAAGGGTAGACCATAGCGGGTATCGTCTAGAGAATACAACAACAGGCTAAAGTTACCATCGGTCTCAAGCAAGCCAATACGTACTTGTCCTAAGTGCTCAACCCCTTGCTGACGCATTTCGGCAAAAAACTCATCGTGTGACATTTTGCCTTCTTTGATCTTTTCTAGTACCAAGCGTCCATTTTCAACGATATAGACCGGCTTACCTTCTAATAGATACTCAAAAGGCTGATACTTCATCATAAACCATGTGCATAAGCGGTACAGGCCGATAACCACGCTCATAATGATCACCGCTTGGATAATGGGCAAATCCTCAGTGAACATCGGATCGCCTGCGATAGAACCAAGCGATAAGATAATCGTCAGCTCAAAGATAGACAGCTGACGCACGCCGCGCTTACCAGTGAAGCGTAAAAAGGTAATAATCATGATGAACATAATCGCCGCACGTAGGGCGACTTCAAGCGCAAAATTCAAAGTGGTATCGTGAATAAAAATACTAGCCCAATCCATTTTATAACCTTAACTTTTATTATTTGTATTTTAGGCCAATCGTTCTAAAAGTGCCTTTGTCATCTATATCTTTCACCACCAAACACCAGTCATTGTTAATCGCCACGGTATCGCCTGAGACCGGAGCCGTCTCTAAATTTTCAATGATATACTCAGCTACGGTTTGCTGCCACATATCTAGGGTAGGTTTCGTTTTTTGCGCTTTGAGCTTAGTGATAACGGCTTCTGATTGCATCAATTCATCGAAGAAGGGTAGACTGCCAAGCTTAGCGTTAGGCGATAATAGCCAGTCACCATAAAACTCATCCATCTCTTTAATATTGAGACTAGTATCATTGAATATCTGCGCAATGCGGCTGGCGTGTTTACCCCTGAGTGCATACCAAACATGATCACCGCGCTTAAGCTGAGTGTTGTCATCGACCACTACCAAATACTGGCGTCGCACTAGCGCAAATATTTTTATCTCATTGGCATTAATATTAGTAGAGATGGTCTGCGGATGGCGCCCAATCGCGAAGGCGCCGTCGTTGACCTCAAACTCATAAAGTGTGATTTTAGCTCTATCAGAGACCCAGACCTCATGCTGCTCTTTGGGTTCTTTATTATTAGGAATACGCACCTTAAATAGATTAGCCATAATAGGAATAGTGCTACCTTGTAACACTAACGACAGTACGACCACGCCAAAAGCGATATCAAATAATAAAAAAGCATCCTCGACCAAAGCTATGACGGGTAAAATGGCTAAGGTAATCGGCACTGCGCCGCGCAGGCCAACCCAAGAGATAAAGCCAATCTCTTTATCTTTAAATTTGAAGGGTTTGACACTAGAATAGACAGCGATAGGCCGCGCGACTAAAATCATAAAGGCGGTAATCGCGACCGAATAGTACCAGACGTTGAGCACGTTCGAAGGCGTCACTAATAGCCCTAAAACTACAAATAGTACCGCTTGCGATAACCAAGCGAAGCTATCCATCACCCGCAGTACATGCTCGGTGGAGCGTACCTTGTTATTGCCAATGATGACGCCTGCCAAATAGACCGCCAAAAACCCGCTACCACCAATGAGGTTCGTGGCGGCAAATACCGCCAGTCCCGCAGACAGAATCAAAATAGCGTACATGCCTGCTGCTAGATTGATCTTAGGCAGTAGCTTGGATAATAAATAGCCGGCAACTAAGCCTAGTAGCAAGCCAAAACCTAACTGCTGGACGAGTAAACCCAAAAAGCCCAGCACTGTCTGACCTTTAGGATCAACGTTTAGTGCGATTAGGCCGGTGACTAGCAAGATAGCAAAAGGATCGTTCGCGCCAGACTCTAGCTCCAGCGTCGCTTGTACGCGATCATTGAGCTTGACGCCGCCATTACGTAGTAGCGAAAACACCGCCGCCGCATCGGTCGAGCCTACGATAGCCGCCATCAACATCCCCACGCGCCAATCGACATCGAGTAGCCAAGTGATAAAGATACCTAAAACCACAACGGTCGCAAAAACGCCCCAAGTGGCAAGGGTGACAGCCGGTTTAAGTCCGACTCGAAACGACTGGAAAGAGGTACGTAGGCCGCCATCGAGCAAGATACAGGCTAAGGCCGCTTGACCGATAAAGTTGGCAATATTGTACTGCGAAAACTCAATACCTAGCAGACCTTCTTCACCTGCGAGCATGCCCACTATTAAGAATAGCAGCAATAAAGGCACGCCTAAACGTGCCGATAAGGTGCTCGCCATGATGCTAGCAAAAATCAATAATGCCCCTACTAAATATAGGACGTTTAAAGTATCCATCTTTTTATCCTATTTACGCGAGCGTCAAAAGGCTCGTTTTCGTCATTATTCACAACAGTAGCCTCAGCGTCAAACGTAACTTTGCTAATCACTAACGAGATCAATAATTGGCTCTGTCAATAAATAGAACACTGTTGACGACCTCTTTTATTCTGGAGCAATAAAGCCAGTTTTGTGCTGAGGTAGTAGGGACAAGGCACGGGTGGTAATAGTTATTTACTAAGATAATGAATGGTTTTAGTCCCGTCGATAGTCGGCTGGGTGACGGTGAGTTTGCTATCTAGTATGTCGCCTTTGGCATCGATGTTATAGCAGTGTGACGAGCTACCTTTGCGCTTACCATTGGTCAGCTGGTTTTCAGAGGTATTTAGACAGAACCAAGCCGTATTGTTACTAGCTTGCGATAGCGTCCATGCTTGAGTGAATTGACTCACTTGCTGGCGCTTACTGCTATCGGTGTAGACTGTCTCAGTGAGTAGCTCGCTAGCAGCGCCCGTTCGCGCTTGTTTAGGCAAGGTAGCCGTTTGCGTAGCTACTGAATACTGGCCTAAATTATTGGTAAATCCGTAGAACTTTAGTGGGTTCAAGCTATAATAATTCAGGTCTATCGCGTTGCCTACCACTTTGCCCTCTGTGGTGGTCAAAGTCGCCATCTGCGCTGCCTGCAATTGTCTACCCTCAAAGCTCATAAAGCCTTTAGGCACAACCTTGATCTGTGATACTAAAGGTTTTGTCCCATCGACGGCATACAGAGTCTCAGTGCGCTCGCGAATATAGATATTGAGCAATGCGCTCTCAATAGGATACTGGGTAACGACGCTATCATTGGCGTTACCCATGCCATCCATCGGAGCGTTGATGGTTACACAAGCGCTTAAGCTCAATCCTGCTAATCCTAATAATGCTAAGTTTTTCATGGTTCATCCTTGCTTTTATTTTGCATTGACGTTCAGCCGATATCGACCGCTGCTATCTACTATAATCGAATTTTGCAGCGCTCGCGTCTGACATTCGTTATTTATGGCGCTAAAACTAGCATCATCAGCGCTACCGTTATGACTCAATAGTTAATGTCTGGCTAATCGGCACAAGTTTGATTACTCTACTAGACTAAGTTTTAAAACTTTAATAGCAAAAGCAATAGGTGACATATGGATGTGTTCTCGTATTGGCAAGGGTTTTATAATGATCCTTGGTTTTGGCAATTTCCGATGGCGACGCTAGCGATTAGCATGGCGGCGTTTTTGACCGTGGCGATTCCATGGACGATTATCGCTTGGCGAGATCCTATCGCGCTACGCAAATATAAAATTCAACAAAAACCCTTCGAGATGAAGAAGTTTTTGCTGCCTTCTATCGGCCGTATCGTCATCAATAACATTATTTTGGCAGCTTTATTGGTGCTGGTCTGGCCACTGCTTAAACTCACGAGCGTGCACAGTGGTGCGCTGCCAGCGTGGTATATCATCATCGTGCAGCTTATATTCTTCGTGCTGCTCGATGATTTTCTGTATTACTGGATGCATCGCTATATGCATGAGAATAAGTGGCTGCTCAAACACATCCATAGCGTCCATCATCGCATTCATAATACTTGCGGCATTAATGGTAACTACATGCACTGGGTCGAGTATTCGCTCACCGCCACATTGACTTTGGTCGGGCCTATTTTGCTCGGCGCGCACATTTACGTGGTGTATCTATGGGTGATACTGCGGCAAGTAGAAGGCGCTGACGGTCATATTGGTTATGATATCCCGTGGAATCCTGCTCATCTATTGCCGGTCTACGAAGGGCCGGTCTATCACGACTTTCATCATGCTAAGTTCAAAGGCAATTACGCAGGATTTTTGCCGTATTTGGATGGATATTTAGGCAAAACTCATATTCCCGCTTATCTGAATTATCTGAAAGAAAAGAAGAAAGGTCTGACGCCGCTTGAGATTGAGAAGAGTGCGAAAGAGGCGAAACGGCAGGCTCGGGCGCTTAAACGGCAGGCGCGGGGTTAGCTGCTATAGTCAGTTTCAAGTAAAATTGTTATGAGATTAAGTGCGCTACTGGTATAAATTTTACTTGCGTGCTGCTCTCCCTAGAGGCTGCATAAAATTCGTCCCAGCAGCGCTATGTTATTTTTAGAGTGAATCGACTATAGAAGCATAAGCTAAATTTCAACAGACCCTAATAAATTCTCGATAAAAAAGCAGGAAGCTTGCAACGATAATAACGAAAACATGGAGAGACAGATGTCAGCCACTAAAGAAGAAATCGACGCCTTTATACACTTAGAGTTTCCAAAGTCTAAATATAACATTGAGTCAGTAGGGGATAGCAAGGCCACTTTGTCACTTGATGTCGGTAGCGACGAGCTGCGACCTGGCGGCACCGTTTCTGGCCCGGTACTGATGGGCATTGCTGATGTCGCGATTTATATCGCGATACTGGGCAAAATCGGTATCGTACCCTTAGCAGTGACCACTAGCCTGACCATTAACTTTTTGCGTAGACCGACAGCAGAGGCGAGCATTGTTGCCGAGTGCAGCTTAATAAAAGTAGGGCGCGCATTAATCGTAGGCGAAGTTTCCCTCTACTCCAAAGGCTCTGAGGATATGGTGGCCCACGTGGTTGGTACTTACTCCATCCCACCTAAACGTGACAAACTAAAATGAAAAAACTTTACTTGAAGAGTAGTGCAGGAATGTTTTGAAAAGGGTAGAAAAAGTGCCAAACAAGGAAGCTTGATTTAACAAAAGAGAAATGGCGGTGACGGAGGGATTCGAACTTTTACTTTAAGTAGCTGATAACAAAAGAAATAATATATTAATATATGATTTAAGACCAACAAATAGACCAACAGAAGTTATCTATCTTGAAGTGACTATTGAAATGTAACAAAATATTTCATAAAACAATTATCTGCTATTTATCTTAATTGTATATTATTATCTAAAAGCTACTTTTGAGTATATTTACTCATCATCTATCGAATGATATTCAACTTTAAAAACCCAAGTAGAAGAGATGTGCTTACGAGTTGACGATTTAAAACCAAACCCTTTGTTTGTTCCAGTGATTGCTGCCGCTATATCAGCAGCACCTTCTAGGCTATCATCGAAACGCAAAGTGATATGATGAGATCGTAGGCTATTGTTTAATCTATGACTTGCCATAAGGCTTAAGTCAGTGTCGATATCAACCCACTTTTGCAGGTTAGCAGGGATCATTGGCTCTCTTCGGGGTTTGTCAAAGGAGGAGTAAATTTCTTTCTTTATGCTACCATCTTTCTCAAAGTTTGCATTTATACCAATGTCTATAGCTGCAGGTTTTAATACACTGAAATCAGTTTCCACTTTACCTTTAGCGTTGTAAAAGCTTGCATCCTCTAAATATATTGACTTTGCACCTAAAGCGGCTGCAAGTTCCATAAACACATTATTTTTCTCTTTTCCTAGTTGCTTATTATATTCTTGTAGAGGTATGTAAATATCATCCTTTATGGGGTGAGAAATATAAAAACTATTATTTCTAGATATTTGACCCATACCTAATGGAACACTGCTCGCTTTACTCAAGGGAACATGGCTAATATTAGCTCCCAAGCCTAATAATTTCTGTATAGCTGATAATATAGTTTTCTTATCAATATCAGGTATAGACTTTTTTAAATTTGCGAATAAACTTCCTGCACCTACTGCCATAAATAGAGTGGGAGCTAAAGCCGCCCCAACAGCTGCTGCACCTGCTTTACTGGGCGTAGCAGCGAAATTACCTGTTGTAGCAAGGCTGTAAGTTTTCATTAAGGTGAGCTCATCCGCAACAAATAATACTTCTCGTTCTTTACGCATACTTTACCCTGCCACTGATAGTTAAGTCATCCAAAAGTACATAATTTTTAGATTACTTACTGATTAATAGTATATAACTCGAAGAAATATTTTAAATAAGTTAACAACATTATTCACAATATAGTTATTTTTGTAAACTACTGTTTTATATTTTTGCTCTTAAGTGAGTTAAATTAGTACGTATGTAGTTGTAAAGATTGGCTTTAAATTAAAATAATTTTCAATCCAACCTATTTGTTGATTTGTCTTTATAGAATTAATTGCAATACTATTCATTCTCACCTCTTAAACCGCCTAACACTACTCACCACCACCCCAAATAGCTCAAGCGACCCTTTCACCACGATATCGGCATAGTTCTCATTATGGGCTCGTAAGATAATATGCTCACCAAGTATCAGCTGCTTGGCGGTAAAGCCGTCATCGACTAGCGCAATGACAATATCTTTGTTCCTAGCGCTTAATGAGCGATCCACAATTAAAATATCATTGGGATAGATACCAATATCAATCATGCTATCGCCTTCAACTTCCACTAAGTAGGTTGTCGTTGGACTGTGAATAAGCAGTGTGTTTAGATCAATACGGTTTTGCACATAGTCCGTCGCTGGGCTTGGAAAGCCTGCTTTGACTTTATCGCTATAAAGCGAGAGTAATACCGTCTCACCTTCATCGGTGAGCCTTCCTATTATCTTAACCGTCATTGAGTCCACCTGTGGTTTAATCTACTTTGGGTAATTGGTGAATATTTGTGGTATAGCAAGGCGATAGCATATCCCGGCTCATCTGCCATGACTGCTTATCCTTTATTCCTTCACTAGCTATAAACACAGCGGCTTGCTGATTACTATTCTGGCCGTACCTTTTATTGAGCTGATCCATCACGGCAATTACCTCTGCGCTTTTAGCGCTTTGAGTGCATTGTTCGCTGGTTCTATAGTCACTATCACTTTGTGCAAACAAATCAGGCTGTACCTCATCGTGCGGGCAGATATCAAAGAGCATAACGCCCGCTTTGGCGTAGCGAACATCTTTTTTAAAGATCTGAGTCAGTATCTGCCGAGCCGCCGCTACCATGACTCTGGTATCAGCGGTCGGGGTTATAAACTGACATTGTCCAGATATCGCGGTATAGGTTTCATTAGCGGTAAAGGGACTGCTCTTAGCAAAGACGCTTAAGTAATGACAGACGCTGTCTTGTTTACGTAGTTTGCTGGCCGCTTTTGCCGCATGACTACAGACTGCTTGACTCAGCTCATCAGGGCAGCTAATGCGAGTGGAGAAAGAGCGGGAAGAGATGATTTGCTTCTTAGCCTCTACCGCTTCGATACCGAGACAGCTTTGACCATTAAGCTCTAAGCAAGTGCGCTCGAGTACCACGCCAAAGTGCTGTCTTATTTTGGCAGGCTCACAGACGGCTAATTGATAAACCGTATGAATACCCATCTTATTGAGTCTGACCTTATAACGACGACCCACGCCCCAGACCTCACCAACATCAGTGATCTGCATGATACGTCTGATCCATCGAAGATTATCTAGCACGCAAACGCCTTTAGTGGCTGGGTGTTTCTTAGCGGCGTAATTGGCAAGCTTCGCCATAGTCTTAGTACTACCCATACCCACACATACCGGAATACCAGTGTACTGCTCAACGATGCTTTTGAGCTTACGCCCATAGCCATCAAGATCAGTCATTGCGGTAGGATAATCGGCTAAGTATAAAAAGGCTTCATCGATAGAGTAGACTTCAACGGTAGGACATAGTTTCTCAAGGGTGCTCATTACCCGATGCGACATATCAGCATACAGGGTGTAGTTAGAGCTAAAGACAGTAACGTCGTTCTGCGCGCAGAAGTCTTTAACCTGAAAGTACGGCACACCCATCTTGATACCAAGCTGCTTTGCCTCGCTTGATCGCGCCACCACGCAGCCATCATTGTTAGACAGTACGACCACCGCCTTCTCTCTTAAATCAGGGCGAAAGAGCTTCTCACAGTTGGCATAAAAGCTATTGCAATCAACAAGCGCATACATGGCTGTCTCAGTAGGTGGATGGCATAGAAAAAGGCATAACCGACCACCTAAATACTGATGATCAGAGATGCCTTTGATTGTAGAGACAGCGTGCTTGAAAATTCAAGAGCGAATAAAGGGTAGACGACGATGGTTGTCGTGAGGGTTGCCAATTATTAAATAATCGATTAAGTTTTTATGACACAATTTACCTTCTAATAGAGCCTCTTATTTTATAAATCTTTCGATGAAGTATAATGCAGCGTTACAAAAAAGTTTCTTATGTAATAAGGCATACCGGATCTAGGATGTTCGGGTATTACCATGTCAAAATATCCGTTAGGATTGTAATCATAACACGTTACGGATAACTGTTTTCGCTCAATATATTTTTTCCACTCCTCTGCACATTTGGTAGAAGGCTTCTGTACAGTCGTATTATAAACTATAATACTGCCACGACTTGAATTAGGTCTTCCAGTACTATAATTTTCTGTTAACTGGTTAAATCCATGATAAGTCCAACTATTACCTTTATGTAATTTAGCTTCGCCTAGCCATTTAAACTTATTTTCTCTAACCGTTAAATCTACATGACCGTTCGAGTTTGTTTCAGTCGTACAATCGTATTTTGCACCTTTTAAATACATCTTTACAGAAGATGAAATTCCAGTTTCATCTTTATCATGATGTTCATTAGCTTCTTCTTCAAGAGTTTCAAAGCAGGCTATTAACTCTACATATAGACCTTCAATGAATTTATCATAGTCATCATCATTATTAGCTATTTGGCGATTTAAGAAACTAGTAGGCAACGGATCAGTTATGTCAAATTCATTCACAATACGTTATCTCCAATACTGTGATCAGATACTTTTTTGATGAAATTATCGCTAACTCTGAATACTGTATTGACTAACCTTGAAAACTCTTCCTTTGAAACCTTCATATCTGTTAAAGGATTGTAGAAATTCTTATTATTTAATATTTCTGCTAATTCTTCTTTCTTAATATACTCTCTTTTTGGTTCATAAAAGTCTTCACTTTCTATATAGAAGACCCAATTCAACACATCATAGGGTTCCAAGGCGAGTAGGTGTAAAGTATATTGAATATTATCTGTTTCTTTGGATTTAACAATACGTTTTATCATAGAGTAATCTAACTCTTTGAGGTCTTGCATATCTTCATAATCTATAATAAAACTTATAATTAAGTCAGCAAAATTAGCTACGCTTTTACGCATGCATAAATCTTGATTTCGTATTTCTTTCTGGATGAAATCCATGTAATAAGACTTTATTAAAGTTTTATTCATAATATTTTATCTATTGCTTCCACAAAGTCCGCTGCACTATCTGACATAATAGTAGCTTCATATAGGAATGGATTGGGTTTAGTAGTCATAGCTGCTATAGACTTAAGATCAATTAAATATTGACTACTCCTCTTAGTATGGAACTCCTTTTTTATACGATATAAGCTTACGTTACCTTTGACGCCTATTTCTCCGTTGATATGATATTTGGATGTACGTGCGTCAGGATGTTGTTCATTAGCATGAGCATGGTAAATGACACCGTCAGGTGATTTCAGAGAGAAGTCTTTAGCAAAACCTTCTTTAGTGTCATAAAAAAGTTTGATCTTATCGAATAAATTACGTGAATTAGAGGGAAAGGTAAGACCCGTTACACGTTTTTTTATTTCTATTGAAAACTTACTCATCTCTACATTGAGTACTTTTAACTTAATAATATTAGCTAAATCTACACTTACAATAAGACATTTATTCTTCTTATCAAAAATACAAGCATAAAGACCAGGAAAAGCTACTTTCCTAAGCCCGATAATATTACTAAACTCTGCTCGTAAGCTCTCATCTACTCTATCTTCAATATCAATTCTTACGTAGTCATTCACTATTTTTTTATTGAAAAAACCAACTCTATCTTGATCTAAGTCGAATGAAAATCCGATTTCGTATTCTTCTTTTGTGAGTTCGCTTATAGAGTATTCTGATGGCTTCTTAGCTTTATAAGATTGCTGATAATGCTTTAGTAATACATCAAAGTCGTCTTCATTGATATCAATAATCTTAATTAACTTGTTGCTATATAATAGGTTGTTTCGAACAACTGTACTCAGTTTACGATGAATATTTTCAATTAGTGAACTATTGATTTCAGAGTAATCCATGACTTCAATAAAAGAGAAAATTCCAATCCACTGCTTTGGGAGGTCAGAATAAGCAGAGACTAGCTCTCGAAGCTCACTAATAGTAAAACCTCTATTTTGTAAAAAAACGATAGTAGCAGTAGTCTCATTTTTAACATTGATAAATTCTACTTCGGTCATAATCAGTCTTATTGTGTTCAATTGTTTAAATGAATAGGATACCATCTTTATAGTATTTTATTAATTTTATAAAAACTAATAAACATTTGTATATTTATTAGTCATTTTCTAGTTATGTCAGAGTAGCATATTTTATTGCTATCTTTGCTAGTCTAATCGTTCTTTTCAGCTAAACCTATTTTAACTGTTATTATTATACTTAGATATTCATGTAAGGAAACTAACGACACCGATTGACGTATAGTGACTGTCACCTATATATTTGCTACTACAACTATTTTACTATCTACTAAGTGAGCTAGTCATTATGAGCTTTAACGAAGACTCCCGCGTAAAGATTCCGACAATACTTCATTTGATGAAGCTAGGCTATGAGTACTTATCACTTAAAGAGGCGACATGGGATATCGATACCAATATCTTCCCTAAGCTATTTCATGACGCTATAAAGCGAATTAATACAGGTATAAAAGACGATGAGGTCAAACGCCTGTTTGAAGACGTGAAGCTGCTTTTAGATAATGAAGATTTAGGTAAAGCGTTTTTTGACAAGCTATCGGAGCGTTCAGGGACTAAGCTAATTGATTTCGAAAATTTTAATAATAACAGCTTTCATGTGGTTACAGAACTGACTTACAAAAACGGTGATGAAGAGTTCCGCCCCGATATCACTTTGCTGATTAACGGTATGCCGCTTGTCTTTATAGAGGTCAAAAAGCCACATAATCGAGAAGGGATCATCGCTGAGAGAAATCGTATCAATACACGGTTTCAGAACCCGAAGTTTAAGCGGTTCGTCAATATCACGCAGTTCATGATTTTTTCGAACAATATGGAATACGTGGATGGTGATCCTGAGCCATTACGAGGAGCGTTTTATGCTAGCTCTTCTTATCATAAGCCAGTATTCAATTACTTCCGTGAAGAAGAGACCTTCAATTATACCGCGCTATTACAGACTATTACTGAAGCTGATGAGCTTAGAGTATTAAAGGATAATAACTTAGAAGTTATTCGAAATAGTGAAGAGTTCAAGACCAATAAGCAGCCTGAACGTCCTACTAATAGCATATGTACCTCTTTACTTAGCCGAGAGCGGTTGGCATTTATTTTGCGATATGCGCTGGTCTATGTGAATGAAACTAAAGGGCTTGAAAAGCATATCATGCGCTATCCGCAGATGTTTGCAACCAAAGCTATTGGTAGTAAGCTCGATGAAGGAATCAAGAAAGGTATTATTTGGCATACGCAAGGTAGTGGTAAAACGGCCTTGGCTTTTTATAACGTGCGTTTTTTAACTGACTATTTCCAAAAGCGGCAAACCACCCCTAAGTTTTATTTTATTGTTGATCGGTTAGATTTGCTACAGCAAGCACAGCGCGAATTTACAGCCCGTGGCCTAAGGGTACGAACCGTTGATTCCAAAGCTGACTTTGCTCGTGATATCAAAGCAACCAAGGCCATCCACAATGACTCAGGTGTACCTGAGATTACCGTAGTCAATATTCAAAAATTTGAAGATGATCCCAACGTCACATCTACCAAGGACTATAACGTTGATATTCAGCGCATCTATTTCTTGGATGAAGTGCACCGTAGCTATAATCCCAAAGGCAGCTTTTTAGCCAATCTAAAAGAGTCAGACTCTAATGCTATTAAAATCGGCTTAACAGGGACACCGCTATTGGGTGATGACTACAATTCCAGAGCGTTATTTGGCGATTATATTCATAAGTATTACTACAACGCCTCGATTGCTGATGGCTATACCCTTCGCCTAATAAGAGAAGAGATATCTACCAAGTATAAACTGATCTTACAAGAAGCCCTTGCCAAAGCGGAGGTACTGGTTGGTGATGTTAAGCGTGAAGACATATACGCTCATTCTTGCTTTGTCGAGCCAATGCTTAAATACATTATTTCAGATTTTGAAGACAGCCGTGGAGCACTGAACGATGCGAGCATAGGCGGTATGGTTATTTGCGATAGCTCAAAGCAAGCTAAGCAGATGTATGAGCTGTTTAACAAACAATATGCACAAGATAACGCAGTCGCCAATAGCCAAGCGCCTGACGCAGGTATAAAAACCTTAGCTGAGATTCGTCATGAAGAAGTAAAGGTGACATCGGCTCAGCTGATTTTGCATGACGTTGGTACTAAAGAGGAGCGTAAACAGTGGGTTGATGATTTTAAAGCAGGTAAAATAGATTTGTTATTTGTGTATAACATGCTGCTTACAGGCTTTGATGCTAAGCGTCTAAAAAAGCTATACCTTGGACGTGTGATACGAGCGCATAATTTGCTACAAGCTTTGACACGAGTAAACCGTACCTATAAAGACTTTAGATACGGCTACGTGGTTGACTTTGCAGATATTAGTAAAGAGTTCGATAAGACTAATAAAGCCTATTTTGAAGAGCTACAGTCTGAGCTAGGCGATGAGATGGAAAGCTATTCTCATCTGTTCAAATCACACGAAGAGATACAGCAAGAGATTGAGGATATCAAGGATGTATTGTTTCTTTATGAGACCAACAACATGGAGGTGTTCAGCGATCAGATCAGTCAGATACAAGATAGAGATACGATACTAAGTCTCAAAAAAGTGCTTGGCGATGCGAGAAGCCTGTATAATTTGGTGCGCTTGCAAGGTGACTATAAGTTCTTAGAATCACTTGATTTTAATACGCTCAACAAACTGTATCGTGAAACCAGTCAGCATCTTGATCTACTTAATACTAAGCAAAGCTTAGAGCACGGGACAGCCACTAGTAATCTACTTAACCAAGCCTTAGAAGATGTGATTTTTAAGTTCACGAAGATAGGCGAGGAAGAATTGGTACTGGCCGATGAGCTAAAAAGTACCCTACGTAAAACCCGTGAAGCGATGGCAAGCAATTTTGATCAAAAAGATCCTGAATTTGTCAGCTTAAAAGAAGAGCTTGAGCGTATCTTCAAAAAAAGAAAGCTAAGTGAAGTGACGCAAGAGCAGATGAGCGAGAATATCGATGAGCTGACTAAGATTCACAAACGCATAAAAGAGCTTAACCGTACCAATGAGCAGATGCGACACAAGTACAAAGGCGATGCCAAGTACGCTCGCATCCATAAGCGCTTAACGGAGCGTCAACAGATAGATATTAATAGCTCTGAGCGTACTATACATGATGCGCTCATGGCGGTAAAAAACGATGCCGATGAAAAGGTACTTAACAGTAGTCAAATCGTTGAAAACGAAAGCTACTTTGAAGGGCAAATGATGCCTATCGTCATAAAACGATTTATGAAAGATCATAAAATAAAACTGAAACCTGACAGCTCACGCTATATTAATAAGCTGGTTGTCTCAGAATATATCGATGAATACAACGTTGGAGTAAGACCATGGTAGAGCTTGAGTTTAAAGCTAAAACCCAAGAGTTAATTGATAGTTTAAAGAGCATTTGCGCCAATTACGGATTAGGTAATGATGGTAACGAGTTTAAAATTATCACTCAGATATTCTTATATAAGTTTCTAAACGATAAGTTCGCTTATGAAGCAAAGAAGATAGATGAAGATGTCGCTCAAGCTGACAATTGGGAAAAAGCGCTTAGTGAAATGAGTGCAGAAGATTATGAGATGCTACAGCTACAGATGAGCGCAGATACCGCACATTTGGAGCCACAGCATTTTATTAGCTATCTATTTAGCCAAAGTAATGCGCCTGACTTTGCTAAGCTGTTTGATGATACTTTGATGGACATCGCTACCAAAAATAACGATATCTTTGCGGTAAAAACAGATGGCGGAGCAAAGGTTGTACTGTTTGACCGCCTGAGCACGTTTATCGCTGATGAGTCTAAACGTGATGATTTTTGCCGTGCGGTGATCAATAAGCTGATTGAGTTTAGTTTTGAGCGCATCTTTGATCAAAAGTTTGACTTTTATGCGGGTATTTTTGAGTACTTAATCAAAGACTATAACAGCAACTCAGGCGGCAAGTATGCCGAGTACTTCACGCCCCATGCGGTTGCTCGTATCATGGCTGAGATATTAGTACCACAGGCAGAGCGTGGGGTGGTAAAAAATGTCACGTGCTACGATCCTTCAGCAGGGTCAGGTACGCTATTGATGAACGTCGCCCATGCCATCGGTGAAGACCGTTGTACTATATATACGCAAGATATCTCACAAAAATCATCGAATCTATTGCGTTTAAATTTAATTTTGAACAATTTAGTTCACTCGATCCCTAATGTGATTCAAGGTAATACTATATATCATCCTTATCACAAAGAAGACGAAGCGCTTAAGCAGTTTGACTATATCGTCTCTAATCCACCGTTTAATCTCGACTTTAGTGACTATAGAGATTCCCTAGACAGTAAGGAAAATAAAGAGCGCTTCTTTGCAGGCATCCCAGGAGTGCCTAAAGTAGAAAAGTATAAAATGAAAATTTATCAGTTATTCTTACAACATATAATTTTTTCATTAAAAAAGGGTGCTAAAGCAGCGGTAGTAGTACCTACAAGTTTTATTACTGCTAATAATAGTATTGATAAAAAAATTCGCAAAAAGCTTATTGATGAAAAAATGCTTGCTGGTGTGATCTCTATGCCATCAGATATCTTTGCGACCACAGGGACGAACGTGTCGATCATGTTTATCGATGACAGCAATGATGATGATGTGGTATTTGTTGATGCGTCTAACTTAGGAGAAAAGGTTAAAAAAGATAAAAATCAAAAAACAGTGCTAAGCGCTGAGGAAGAGCAGACAATTATTCATACCTTTAATGCTAAAGAGCAGGTTGATGACCTGTCCGTAGCCGTTAGCTATGCTGATATAAAGGCTAAAAACTATAGCTTTAGTGCTGGTCAGTACTTTGACGTTAAAATTGAATATATTGATATTACCGCTGAGCAGTTTAAAGACAAGATGCACGAATTTACTAATAATTTAGATCGCTTATTTAGTGAGTCTCGCGAGTTGGAAGGCGAGATTAAAAAGCAGTTAATGGAATTAGAACATGCAAACTAAACTTCTTTCAGAAATATCCTTAACTATTGGTAGTGGTTTAACACCATTGAGAAGTAATCCAGAGTTTTGGAGTAATGGAGCAATTCCTTGGCTCAAAACGGAACAGTTAGGTGAGAAGTATATCTATGATACAAATGAGCTTATTTCTAAGAGTGCTCTAGAAAAAACAAGTATCAAGATTTTTCCTGAAGGTTCGTTATCTATTGCAATGTATGGTGAAGGTAAAACTAGGGGCAATCTTTCGATACTTAAGAAACCTATGACTACAAATCAAGCCTGCTGTAATGTTGTGATAGATCCTCAGGAAGCCGATTATGAATATATTTATTATTTTTTAAAAACTCAGTATAAAGCATTGAGAAGCTTATCATCTGGTGTCCGTAAAAATTTAAATTCAAATGATATAAAGAATTATTCTATTCGTTTGCCAGACACTATAAGTGAACAAATAGCCATATCTCAAACCTTAAAAAGTTTAGATAAAAAAATCGAACTTAACAATCAAATCAACGCCGAACTAGAAGCCATGGCAAAGACGCTGTATGACTACTGGTTTGTACAGTTCGATTTTCCTGATGTAGATGGTAGGCCTTACAAATCGTCTGGCGGTAAGATGGTTTATAACGAAGTGTTAAAGCGTGAGATACCCGAGGGGTGGAATAACGGAATTATTAAAGATATCATTGACAAGGTTCCATCTAGTAATAGAGTCTCAGCAAAAGAATTTAAGGATACAGGTGAATACCCTATCATTGATCAGAGTCAAGGTTTTATTTGTGGGTTCACAGATGATGAAAGCACAGTAATAAGGCCAGAAACGGCACATGTTATCTTTGGCGATCACACAAGAGTAGTTAAGCTAGTCAATTTCAATTATGCAAGAGGCGCGGACGGTACACAGGTCTTGATTGCGAAAAGCGATAAAGTACCTAGCTATCTATTTTATCAAATTGTTTCAGATATTGACCTATCAAATTATGGCTATGCAAGACATTATAAGTTTTTAAAAGATACAAAATGCGTTATTCCAAGCAAGCTAGTAGCTCAACGATTTCAAAAAAAGGTTAAGCCTTTCCATGAAAAAATTAGAGACAATATTTTCCAGAATCAACAGCTTGAAGAACTTAGAGACTGGCTACTACCTATGCTGATGAATGGTCAGGTGACAGTGAAGCAATCACGATAAACTTATAATCAGGAAAAACGTTATGGAGCTGGTAGCAAATATTTGGCCGATCGTAGATCGAGACCATCCCAGATTCTGTGTAACTGCCATTTAGATTAAATGCTTACTGATACGGTCATCAAACATAATCATAAAGCGATTCAGAG
>NZ_JBPYDC010000025.1:0-41370 GCF_051847575.1 Psychrobacter sp. 1U2 | reverse complement strand
CCCCAAATAAAGCTATTAGCTACCCAATAATTACCTTGCTCCTCAACCATGTTAATCATTTTTATGATCATGACTATAAAAACAATATTTCTGACTAGCGATTCTAATCCTGAGAAAATACCTGTGGTCCACCACTCCTTCATCCATTTGAATGACATCTGCTTCACCGATAGAAGCTTCAGCCCATCCTGTCGAACAAAAATACAAGTGGCTAGTAAAATAGCTATATTGACAATGATATTCGTCCAAGCAATACCGATAACACCCATATTTAAATTATACTTAAAAGGCCCAAAAAATACGCTGTCTAATAATATGGACAGCATCATCTGCACCGCTAGCAAGCCATAAATATACTTGTCTCTATTTAAACTAATAATAACGACTGTCATATATTTGACTAGCGTAGCAAACATGATAGCTACGGTTTCTAAACGAATATATTGGATCGTTTCTTCCACGATATGCTTTGACTGCTCCATAAAAATCACAATATTTTGTGAATAAATGAATAAAATCGCAGACAAAACAGCCATGAGACAAAAGATGACGATAAACCCAGTTTGAACTTTATTTTCAAACTCGTTTTTATCAGATAGAGACTTACCGAATAGATAGAATAAAGGTAAAATTAAGGCTTCTTGCGCCACCTCGTAAATCAAACTAAGCCATAGTATTTGACTGGCAATATTTATTCCTGAGTCACTAGGCAAATTACCAAGAAAATTCACTCTAACGGTTTGATAGAGTGATGGTAATACCATCATTGAGATAAGAGCGATTAACAGTCTGACATTGATATTTTTGAACATGAGGCTTTATCGGAAATAAGATATTTGAAGTAGAGTACGTTATGAACACCTTTAATGCCAATAGTTCTAAAAAAAGTGCGTGGAACGCACTCTACAACTACAGTCTAGCTTAATAATTAAAAAAACCAGCCAACCCTAACCCTGTCGTAACCCCAAAATAGGAATCACTAAATCTTCTTCATCAGTCAGATGCTGCTGAAGCAGATCCGTTACTTTAACTAATGTCTCGTGCAGCTCGCGAGCCAACGCTTTATCCTCCACTTCACTTCTCGCCAGCATATCATTTTGAATTTGCAATTTATCTAGCAGGTCATTGAGATACTCATGGTCGTAGCCGAGTATCTCAAAAGCAGGTGCGAGCTTGGGGTACATACTGACAAATTCTGGGAAAAACCCTTCGTCCTCTACCCCATGATGCTGATGTAACTTAAGCACATGCATGTTGATACGCTTGAGAATTTGTGAGCGATATTCCGCCCAATCAAAATCACCACTGATATAAGCCTCGCTAATTTGCGTCAAAATGCGTTGGCGCTTACGGATATTGGTATGCACCTTTAGCCAGCCTGAAGTTTTATAGGCGTAGTCAGCGCTAAACCATTGGTCGGGTGGCAGCTTGTTATACAGAAATAACCAATCCGCCTCCAAGCGGCTATCGGGATGCCTGGGTGCAAGACTAAATAGATCATCGTCGAGCGCTTGCTGGCTTGTGTCATTAGGAGTAGAAGCAGTCATTGAGTTACCTCAAGTTGTATTATCAATTTTTGGCTTAATGCTTGCATATATGGCGGTGCTATTCTTTGATTTATAGAGTAGCCGAAGCAAAACACCTTTCTAGTATCGGCAACAATAAAGTACCTAAAACCATGCGGACGCTGAATAATTAACATAACCTTACCTTACAAGGCGACAATCGCTCCTTTATAATGAACTGACTTTATCAAAGTAAGCTTAACTTATGAGTAAAAGTATTAGTCTTATTTTTCCGCATCAGTTGTTTGCTGATACCTCGCTATGGCAGGAGGAGTGCTACCTCATAGAGGAGGATTTGTACTTTACTCAGTACCCGTTTCATAAACAAAAACTGGTCTTGCACCGCGCGAGCATGAAAGCCTATGAGCACACTTTAAAAGAGGCAGGTAAGACGGTACATTATATCGACTCTGCGCATCAGCATAGCGACTGCCGTCAGCTGATTGCGAGTTTTAAAAGCGATAAAGAAGCTAATGATAATAAAGATACTATAGCGAAAATATACTGTATTGACTTAGTCGATGACTGGCTGCGTATGCACATTCAACAGGCGGTGCAGGGCGCGGATATAGCGTTTGATGTTTCTCCCACCCCAATGTTTTTAAATCCTTTGCCGGTATATTGTGATTTTTTCAAAAATAATCGCCTGTTCCATCATGACTTTTATATGGAGCAGCGCAAGCGCGAGAAGATACTTATTGATGACGAAGAAGAACCGCTTGGTGGTCAATGGTCATTCGATGAAGACAATCGTAAAAAGTACCCGAGTAAAGAAACCCCGCCTACGGTTGAGTTTCCTAAGCTGCGCAAGTATTACGAGGAGGCGATAGCTTACGTTGAAGAAAACTTTAGCGAGCATTACGGCGAGGCCAATGCTGACTTTCGTTATCCGACTACGCATGATGAGGCGGAGCAGTGGCTTGAGAATTTCTTATCGACACGTTTTAAAGACTTCGGGACATACGAGGACGCCATCGTTGCCAGCGAGTCTATTTTGCATCATAGTATCCTGACGCCGATGCTTAATACTGGCCTGCTGACGCCTGAGCAAGTCATCACACGCACGCTTGAGGTCAGTGAAGAGTATGATATTCCGATTAACTCTTTAGAGGGTTTTATCCGGCAGATCATTGGTTGGCGCGAGTTTATGTATGGACTCTATGAGTCTATCGGTCGTAAGCAGCGTACAAGTAACTTTTGGGGTTTTAAACGTAAAATACCACCGAGCTTTTATACTGGCGATACCGGTATTGTGCCGATCGATACCACGATTAAGAAGCTACTTAAAACAGGTTACGCGCATCATATCGAGCGCCTAATGATCTTTGGCAACTTTATGTTGCTGTGTGAGTTTGATCCCGATGAGGTGTATCAGTGGTTTATGGAGCTATTCATCGACGCTTATGATTGGGTCATGGTGCCAAATATTTACGGTATGAGCCAGTTTGCCGATGGTGGTCTGATGGCGACGAAACCCTATATCAGCGGAAGTAATTATATTAATAAAATGAGTGATTATCAGGTCAAGTCCAAAGGTGAGCTAATAGAGTGGGCAGCCGTTTGGGATGGACTGTTTTGGCGCTTTATGCACGTACATCGCGACTTTTTTGAGAAAAATCCGCGCATTGGTATGCTGCTATCAATGTGGGATAAAATGGATAAAGATCAGCAAAAAGAGCATTTAAAGAATGCCAATGAGTTTTTGGCAAAGCTTGATCAAGAGAATTAGCATTACCTGTTTAAAGACGCTCATAAATGAGAATGATAGAAATTAGAGGATAAAAATCAAAGGATACTTATGTTTACCGAATACAAAGCTAGCGGCGCGCAGGCGGCCAGTAAAATCCCAACGCCCAAGATTATCTTTTTTGATATCGATGATACTTTGAGCCGCGCCGGAATGATTGCCATGCACAACCAAACAACCCTTGAGACGCTAGCTGATAGCGATATCAAGCTGGTCATCTCTACAGGCCGCTCAAAAGCCATATTGCCACCTGATATTCTAGCGCTGCTTGAAGCGGATGTGCTAGACGCGATCATTTGTATGAATGGTCAATATAGTTTTGATAATCACCAAAGAATCAGTCACTATCCCCTGACAACTCAGCAAACTGCGAAAATCGTGCAGTTGTGTCAAGAAAGCAAGCTTATTCATAAGTTTGATTCAGCGACGCATATTTCGTGGTCGGATGAAAACGAGCGCCTGCGTGAGTTTAATGCGCGCACGCCAAACTCCATCGTTGACCCCTATTATTATAAGACCAATGAAGTCTATCAGTGCTCAGTATTCTTTAATAATCAAGCTGATAAAATGCAGGAGGTAGACTTTGCCAAGGATGACTTAAAGCTAGTACATTGGCACAATACCGGCGCAGACATTCTGCCAATAGAGGCGTCAAAAGCGCGCGGCATCCTCGATATTTGCGCGTATTACGGCGTCGATGCGAGCGACTGCATGGCCTTCGGTGATGGCATGAACGATATAGAGATGTTTGATCTAGTTGGCTTTGCGGTTGCGATGGGCGACGCGCAGCCTGACTTGATAGCACGCGCAGACTTTGTCACGGGGACTATTGAGGAGCGCGGCATTCAGGCGGTGCTTGAGCGTTTGGATCTGGCGTCTTAAAAAGGCGAGAGCTGTACATGAGTGAGGACGGAAATAGTAAATTACTGCTCTGCCCGTCCGCAAGGTGAGAGCTGTGCTGTGCTCTTGCGCGAGGGACGAGCGCCGAGCGAAACCATTAAAGAAAGATGGCCTGTAAACCGCATATTTCTATCTGTTAAAGTAGGCGATGCTGAGGCCATTTTTAACATTTTTTGTCTTTTTATATTCGGTCAACTAGGCACTCGCGCTACGCTCTGAGCATTATGAACAACTACCCTCGCCCTGCCATTATTCTATAAAGTCCAACGCCCAATTTGTAACAAACGCCGATGACAACCACAAAAACCACAATCGCTAAAAGGTAAGCTAAAAAGTCAGGCACACCCGTCATCCAACCAATCGTAAAGACCGTCCCCAAATAAGCTTCCATGGGCCAATTGATAATCGGCGCAGAAGTACTAGCGTTTAGTAATACAATCAAAGCGACTAGCCCAATTAGGGCAGTTATGATTCCTACGCGTTTTTGGTTGTTCATATCATCTCTCTTATTTTAATATTTTTATTATTATATTTATTAATCTCAAGCTTTAAGGCATGGTCAAGCCGCCATCGACGGCGATGGACTGACCGGTTATAGCGGCGCTCAAATCTGAAGCCATGAGCAGTACTGAGTTGGCAAAGTCGGCAACCGATGTCGCCTGACGCAGCGGCGTAGTAGTGGCGATATAATCAAAGACTTCCTCAGTCGTTAAGCGACTGGCATCAGTGGTTTTTAGTAGCCCACCTGCTAACAAATTGACGCGAATACCGTGCGGCCCAAGCTCGCTGGCAAGATTGCGAGTGAGTCCTACTAACGCAGATTTGGCGGTAGTGTAATCATAATAAGTCACGACGGGGTTGTAGATTAGGTTAGTTGAGATATTGATAATCTTACCCATTTGCTGCGCTTTCATCTGCGGCAGTACCGCTTGAACGGTGTTGACCGCGCCCTTGACGATACCGTCAATCTGCTGGGAGAAATGCGACCACTCGACGGTCTCGATACTGGTATTGTCAGCGCTAGGATCAAATTGATAATGCGGCAAGGCATTATTAACTAAGACGTCAATACGGCCAAAATGTTTAATCACGGCCTGCGCCATCGCCTGCACTTCTTCTAGCTGAGTGACGTCCGCTTGATAAGCAAAAGCTTGGCCACCAGCGGCTTTGATATCGGTAACGACTTGCTCAGCGGCTTTGTCATTGTTTAAATAATTGACACAGACACGAGCGCCAGCAGAAGCCATTTGCTGAGCGATTTGAGCCCCAAGGCCCCGGCTACTACCGGTGACGATCACTACTTTATCAAGAAGAAGTTTGGGTATAGTCGTCTGAGTCATCATTTTATCCTTTGTTATATTATGATAGTTAATATTGCCCGTTTCATCGGTGCTGACATAAATTTTAGCAATCATAGCATACCTAGCATTATTTACAGCGCGCATTAGCCTAGCTACTCTTGGTTTATTATGCTCTATTGGAGCGAGCTGATTTTGACAACGGCCTTTAAATCAGGCTAAATCATAACCATAAAGATATAAATAGGCATTACTGACTGATATTCATTTTAGGAGAGATATTTTGAGCCCATCATTACACGGATTTTCTGCAAATTCTGCCACTCGTCCGGTTAAACGCTCTTTTATAACCGCCGTGCCAAAAGTACTGCTTAGCGCGGCAGTAGGTTTAGCGCTCGCAAGCTGTAGCAACTCTGATAACGCGGCCGTCGAAGGCGCAGCTGATAGCGATGTCACCCTGAATCTGTATAACTGGTCAGAATATATGCCGCAAGAGATCCTTGATGGCTTTGAGGATGAGACCGGTATTTCGGTCAATTACACCACTTTTGACTCTAACGAAGCGATGTATGCCAAGCTCAAATTGCTCGATGATTCAAGCCAGTACGATTTGGCCATTCCGTCGACCTATTACGTCGAAAAAATGGCGAATGAGGGTTTACTACAAGAGCTAGATAAGTCAAAGCTCAGCAACTTTAGCAATCTAGATACCTCCTTTACCAATACTAAAGTCGATCCCGACAATAAATATTCTGTCCCTTATATGTGGGGTAGCACTGGCCTTGCGATTAACGGCGACGCGATTGACCCGGCGACGGTCAATAGCTGGGATGATTTGTGGCGTCCTGAGTACAAGAATCAGGTGATGCTAATGAATGACATGCGCGAAGTATTCGGTATGGCGCTATTAACTCTGGGCTACTCAGGGAACAGTAAAAATCCTGACGAGATTAAGGCGGCTTACGACAAGCTCACCACTATCATGCCCAATGTCAAAACCTTTAATTCAGACGCCACCCGTATTCCTTATATCGAAGGCGAGACCAATCTAGGGATGACTTGGAATGGTGAAGCGGTGATGGCAAACGATGAAGGCTTGACGAGTCTGGTTTATAAATATCCGACTGAGGGCGCTATTCTGTGGATGGATAATTTTGTCATTCCAAAGAACGCCAAAAACGTCGATGCCGCGCATCAGTTTATCGATTATCTCTTGCAACCTGAAAACGCCAAAATCGTTAGCGAAGAGATTGGCTATGCTTCCCCGAACTTAGCAGCGCGCGAGTTGATGGAGGAAAGCGTGCGTAATAATCCAACGATTTATCCGTCTAAAGAAGTACTTGCCAAAGCAGAGTTTCAAGAAGATGTCGGTGATGAAGCACTGCAAGTGTATCAGCAGTATTGGGATATGCTAAAGACGGGTCGTTAAATAACAAAGTTGATCATAAATAATAAAAACGCTAACTTTAATCGTTAGCGTTTTTTTATGCTTTGAGCTTAGGGTCTGTTGAACATTGCTTATAAGTGCAAGTCAGTCTCATGACCTTGCTCTCTCATTCTATGCTGTTCGCGGCGTTGATATCTCAGACCAGAGGCTGAATACCACTGCGAATTGGTGGTTTGTAATAGATCACTAAGCCGCTGTAACTGCGCTTGCAAGGTTTGCGTTAACCAAAAATAGCCTTGCCACTCAAAGGCGAGATGCTGCACGCTTGGATATTCAATCACTTTGATGCGAGTAATCGGGCGAAACACTTCATCGCTAGGACTACGCAGCACGGCGGCCATATGCTGCATGGCATGGGTTAACTCATGCTGATAATGCATCAGCAGAATATGATTGTCCTCATCGATCTCGATATTGGCTAAGCGTGGCGCTGCACTCAACAACAAATCAATAGTACCAATGATATTACGGTGTGAGCGCTGGATGGTCTCAAGGGTTTCTTTATCGATACCCGACTCGCTAGCGGTTGCTGCCATATGGGGGCGCACGGCTAGCAGGCGCTTATTAATCTTTTGTAGCTCTTTAACGAGCGCTTTATTCACAGGGACATCAGGGATAGCGCTCCTAGCCGGATAAGTCGGATGAATAAGATCAGGTAAGCTTGTCACCTCAGCATACTGAAAAGGTCTATCGGTCAAGCTCTCGGCATCGATATGATCGCCGACCCCGGCATAGAGATTACTACAAGATTCTAGATTATTAGCCAATAAAAACCGCCACATTAGCGTCGATTTCAGTGGCAAAATCAGCGTGGCGGCTACTGCAACTCCTGCGCCAATTAAGATATTAAAAGCGCGATATAAGCCGTCTTGTCCGATATTACTCTGATCAGGGCTAGAGACGATCATTAGCATGGTAATACCGGTGAGCAGTCCGATGTAGCCTAGCTGCTTGACCGCGAAGTAGCCAATAATACCGCTAATCACCCCTATCGATAGGTAGTACAGCCATATCCACTCACCGAGGTCTTTACTCAGCCAAATAAAGCCTAAACCGACTACTACCCCAAGTATGGTTCCTAAGATACGCTCTTTGGCCTTGGTATAGATTGCGCCTTGATATTGTAGTAAACCCAATATCACAAACACGGTGATAGTCGTCCACTCACCATGGGGTAAGTTGGTCAAATTATTGAGCAATAAGGCGGTCAAGACCGCCAAACCTAAGCGCATGGCATGCAAAACATCGGCATGCAAGTAGCGGGCATAAGGCTCAACAAATGGCGCACTGATACGCTGCCAAAGGGACGGTTTCACTGAATAACACTCTTATCAATTAAAATAAAAAACGCCTTTTATCCATTACTGGACAAAAGACGTTATGGATATAAGCATGCTAGCACAGAATATAAAAATTAAAACTTGTGGGCGTTCAAAAGTCGTTATTTATCTTATCAATAGCGTTTGACGATCTTATACTATTATCACTTTCATACTATGTTTGATCTTTACTTTTTAGACGTCTAAATAATCTAAAATACCTTCGGCGGCTTCTCGGCCTTCCCATATAGCGGTAACGACTAAGTCAGAGCCGCGCACCATATCGCCGCCGGCAAAGATTTTGGGATTTTGAGTCTGAAACTTATAGGTCTGATCTTCTAGCGCCACCACGCGACCTAAAGCATCCATCGCGACTTGCTGAGTCTCGAACCAATCGGCAGGACTCGGACGAAAACCAAAGGCCATAATGACCGCATCGCACTCGATAATCTCTTCTGAATTAGCTATCGGCTCAGGGCGCTGACGGCCACGATTGTCCGGCGCGCCCAACTGAGTAGTCACTACTTTGACCCCATTGACCTTGCCATTGAGGCCAATAATCTCAGTCGGCTGACGGTTAAACAAAAACTCAACCCCTTCTTCACGCGCATTAATCACTTCACGGCGCGAGCCTGGCATGTTCTCTTCATCACGGCGATAAGCACAAACCACGCGCTCCGCCCCTTGACGGATACTCGTACGGTTACAGTCCATCGCGGTATCGCCGCCACCGAGCACCACCACTTTTTTACCTTTTAAATCGATGTATTCGGTCGGGTCTTTTTCCCAATCATTACAGCGATTGACATTGGCAATCAAAAAATCAAGCGCGTCATAAACGCCCTCTAACTCTTCACCCGCGAAGCCTCCGCGCATATAAGTATAAGTGCCCATCCCCATAAATACGGCGTCATAGTCGTCCATCAGCTCATCGATAGTGACATCGGTGCCGATTTCTGTATTTAGACGAAACTCAATGCCCATATCTTCAAAAATGGTACGACGATTGCGCATGACGTCTTTTTCCATTTTGAACTCAGGAATACCGAAAGTCAGCAGCCCGCCGATCTCAGGACGCTTATCAAAGACAATAGGCTTGACGCCATTTCTGACTAAAATATCAGCGCAGCCTAACCCTGCTGGCCCTGCGCCAATAATCGCGACTTTTTTATCCGTCCAGACCACATTGGACATATCGGGACGCCAGCCTAAGGCAAAAGCGGTATCGTTAATATACTTCTCAACATTGCCGATAGTCACCGCGCCAAAGCCGTCGTTCAAGGTACAAGCGCCTTCACACAGACGATCCTGCGGACAGACGCGGCCGCAAACTTCGGGCAAAGTGTTGGTACGATGACATAATTCAGCCGCTTGAAAAATCTGCCCTTCGGTTGCCAGCTTTAGCCAATTGGGAATGTAATTATGCACCGGACATTTCCATTCGCAATAAGGGTTGCCGCATTCAAGACAACGATGCGCTTGGTTAGCCACCAATTCGGTGTCTTGCGGCGTGTAAATCTCTACAAACTCAGTCGCGCGAGTGACGATGTCTTTTTTTAGCGGTTCAAGTCTAGGAACATCCAAAAACTGAAAGCTATTTTCTAAACGTTTTGCCATAATCATAATCTCTTTGATAGTGGGTAGTGATAAACGATAAAGACCAGCTTCTCAATACAGAATCGTGTCTTTAGGAGCTCGCAGCATCACTGACCTGCTTAAAGCATCTGCACTTATAGAGCGCAGCGGTCCTGAAGCGTTTTTGAAGCGCTCCTGAAACGTTACTGTGGATCTGCCATCGTAGTATTGAGTAAATTGGCAATACTAGCTGCTTTGGGCTTAACCAAATAAAACTTGCGCACGTAATAATCAAAATCCGCCAAGAGTGTCTGACCCCAAGCGCTGCCGGTTTTAGTCACGTGGCTCTCAATCACTTGCTTCAAATAGATGCGATGCGCTTCGGTCTGCTCGCTAGAGATACGGTTCAGATCGATTAGCTCGTGGTTACAGCGATCAAAGAAGTCGCCTTCCATATCGAGTATGTAAGCAAATCCGCCCGTCATACCCGCGCCAAAGTTTAGGCCCGTTTTTCCAAGTACAGTGATAATACCACCGGTCATGTATTCGCAGCAGTGATCGCCTGTGCCTTCTACGACGGCATGAACCCCTGAGTTACGCACGCCGAAGCGCTCACCTGCCGTGCCTGCCACGTATAACTTACCGCCCGTCGCGCCATAAAGACAAGTATTACCAATGATAGCGGTATCCTTAGCGGCAAAGTTAGAATCTTTTGGTGGATAGATGACAATCTCGCCGCCTGCCATACCTTTACCGACATAATCGTTGGCATCGCCCTCAAGCTCGATATGCAGGCCGCCAGCGTTCCATACGCCCAAACTCTGACCTGCCGTACCGGTGAGATGAAGCTTGATAGGCATATCATTCATGCCAAGGTTGCCCCAATGCTGGGCAATCTCACCGGATATTCGCGCGCCGATAGAGCGATCGCAGTTGCCGACGTAATAGCTGTAGTCACCGCCTAAGCCTTGGCGAATAGTGAGCATCATATCGCTAATCATCTGCTCAGCGAGTAAGCCTTTGTCAAACGGCTCATTGCGCTCAACTTGGCAAGTTTGCGCTTTGCCACTGCTTGCAGGATGGCTAAATAGCAGGGGCGTCAGATCCAAGTGGCGCTGCTTATCTGTATTACCTTCTAATATCTCAAGCAGATCGGTGCGTCCGACTAGCTCCTCCATACTGCGCACACCGAGCACCGCGAGCCATTCGCGTGTTTCAGTGGCGACAAATTTAAAGAAGTTAATGAGCATCTCCGCCTCGCCAATGTAATGCTCATCGCGTAGTTTGGCTTTTTGGGTGGCAACCCCTGTCGGACAGTTATTTAAGTGACAGATACGTAGATATTTACAGCCGACCGCGATCATCGGCGTGGTACCAAATCCGAAGCTCTCTGCACCTAAGATAGCGGCTTTTACCACATCAAGACCCGTCTTGAGACCACCATCGGTTTGGATACGTACTTTGTCACGTAGGCCGTTGACGCGTAGCGATTGATGGGTTTCGGCCAGACCCAGCTCCCACGGTGAGCCGGCGTGATGAATAGACGATAAGGGCGATGCCGCCGTACCACCATCATAGCCTGAGATGGTAATCAAATCGGCATAAGCTTTGGCAACGCCAGTAGCGATCGTACCGACTCCCGGACGCGAGACTAGTTTGACCGATACTAGCGCATCAGGGTTGACTTGCTTGAGATCAAAGATCAGCTGGGCTAAATCTTCGATAGAATAAATATCATGATGCGGTGGCGGTGAAATCAGCGTCACCCCTGGCACCGAATAACGCAAACGCGCAATCAAAGCATTGACCTTACCACCTGGCAGCTGACCGCCCTCACCAGGCTTAGCACCCTGAGCGACTTTGATTTGCATCACTTCTGCTGAGCGCAAATACGCAGGGGTCACGCCAAAACGCCCTGAGGCCACTTGTTTAATCTTAGAGTTACGCAAAGTGCCGTAACGCACAGGGTCTTCGCCGCCCTCTCCCGAGTTTGAGCGCCCGCCAATCGTGTTCATCGCCATCGCTATCGACTCATGCGCCTCAGGAGATAAGGCGCCTAGCGACATACCCGCAGAATCAAAGCGCGATAGGATATTTTTCATATCTTCGACTTCATTGACATCGATAGCGTTATCAGTCTTTAGCGCTAATAAATCCCGCAAAGTAGCGACAGGACGGCTGTTCACTAAATCAGCATAATTGCGATAATTGTCATAATCACCGGTACGTACCGCGGTATGTAAGCTGTTAATCACATCAGGATTGAAGGCATGATACTCTTTGTTAAAGACGAATTTAAGCAAACCGCCTTGATCGAGCGGCGCACGGCGTTTGAAAGCATTTGCGGCTAATTGTGCTTGATCAGCGGCTAAATCAGCAAAGGTCGCGCCTTTGATTCGGCTTTGCACCCCTTTAAAGCAGAGATCAACCACTTCTTCAGACAGACCGACCGCTTCAAATAACTGCGCGCCGCGATATGATACTACTGTTGAAATACCCATTTTCGATAAAATCTTCAATAAGCCTTTATCTAAGCCTTTACGGAAATTAACTCGCGCTTGAATTGGATCGCCTAATAGCTCACCTGTTGCGACCAAGTCACCAATAACATCATAAGCCAAGTATGGATAAACGCAGGTCGCACCAAAACCAATCAATACCGCGACTTGATGTGAATCACGCGCTAGACCCGTCTCGATGATCAGATTGGCATCGGTACGAATACCCTCAGCGATCAGATAATGATGCACCGCGCCCGTCACCATAATGGCATTGGCAGGGACTTTATCGGCATCAATGTTTTTATCTGATAACACAATCAGCGAATGACCACTACGAATAGCCGTAGCGACTTGCTGGCAAATAGACAGAATCGCGTCATCTAGTGACTGCTCACGCGAATAATTTAAATCAATACGTGCCATTTTAAAGGCATCGTCGTCTAAGGCTTCGATCTGCTGCATCTTGCTAGCAGATAGTACGGGTGAGGATAAGATAATCCGGTGCGCGTCTTTTGCTGAAGGCGCAAACACATTGGTCTGCGCGCCCAAACAAGTCTGTAGCGACATGACAATGGATTCACGTAGCGGATCAATTGGCGGGTTAGTCACCTGCGCGAACTGCTGACGGAAGAAATCCCCAACATGACGTATCTGCTGTGATAGCACGGCCATCGGCGTATCGTCGCCCATAGAGCCGACGGGCTCTTGACCGTTTTCGGCATTGGGGCGAATGATTTCAGTACGCTCTTCATTGGTAATGTGATACATCTTTTGTAGCGCTTTTAGGCTATCACCGCGGCAAGCCTCGCTCGCTATTTGTTCCTCAAGGCGTTCATCATCGCGTATGCGCGTGGCCTGTTCACGTAGCCACTTACGATAAGGATGCGCTTTTTTGAGCAGGGTCGCTATAGTATTCGTATCCATGATTTGTCCGGTCATGGTATCGATCACTAGCATTTGTCCTGGACCGACGCGGCCTTTAGCAAGTACGTCTTTTGGTGCATAATCCCAAACGCCAATCTCAGAAGCAACAGTGATATAGCCGTTCTTGGTCGTCACCCAACGTGATGGACGCAGGCCATTACGATCCAGCATACAGACCGCGTAACGTCCATCTTGAATAACAAGGCCTGCCGGCCCATCCCACGCCTCCATATGCTGAGAGTAAAACTCATAAAACGCGCGTAGATCCATGTCCATACTATCGACATTTTGCCAAGCAGGCGGTACTAATATTGACATCGAATGGAACAAGTTCATCCCACCTGAGACAAGTACCTCAAGCATATTATCAAGGCTTGAAGAGTCCGAACCTGTGCTATTCACTAACGGGGTCAGCTCGCTTAAGTTTGGCAATTTATCTGATTTAAGCTTAGGCGTACGCGCCTCAGACCAGTTGCGGTTACCGGTAATGGTATTGAGCTCGCCATTGTGGGCAAGATAACGAAACGGCTGCGCTAAAGGCCAACGCGGCAAAGTATTGGTCGAAAAACGCTGATGAAACACTACAATGTGTGAAGCTAAACGCTCATCTTGCAAATCCAAAAAGAAAGCGGGCAAATCAGACGGCATGACCAAACCTTTATAGATAATGGTCTGGCAATTCAATGAGCAGACATAAAATAGCTCGTCATCGGTTAGGCGCTGCTCGGCTTTTTTGCGCGCAACGAACAGCTTACGGTTGAAATCATCTGCGGCCAAATCCTCAGCAGCGTTGACAAATACTTGCTTAAAATCAGGCAAAGTCTCACGACCAATGTCACCGACGATACTTAGATCTAAAGGCACCTCGCGCCAGCCAGCGACTTCTAATCCTTGAGCCATAATCTCTTCATTTAACACTTGCTGGCTATAGGCCGCTTTGTCGCTATCTAAATGAGTAAACACCATACCCACTGCAAAATTCTCATTGATAGACAGCTTTTGCTCAGTGGCAATGGTTTGGAAAAACGCTTTTGGCGTCGCAAGCAATAAGCCGCAACCATCACCGGTTTTGCCATCTGCTGCTACGCCGCCGCGATGGGTCATACAACTGAGACTATGAATAGCAGTTTTGACTAAATCGTGACTGGCTTGTCCCTCAATATGAGCAATCAAACCAAAACCACAGTTATCAGAGAAATCATCTGGAGTCGCTAGATGGCTATGCGAGGAGATCATTGACATGGTTTATCCTTTTGGGTGAACGGGCGACTGGTATCCAATGCGAACACGAAACGCAGCACTACAAATAAAAACACAATTAAAATAAAGTCTACCAAACGTTGTACTAATATATTCATTTAAGCGGATTAATAAAGCCCGCGATGAACGGTCTAAACCGCGAAAGATGCTCAAAAATCGTTTAAGCAAGCTTTTGTTAGGGCGTCAATTCAACGCTCGTCTTCGTCGACGACTTATCCCTAAGTAGTAAGTTGATTATTTATTGCAATAGCAAATAACCAGAGGGTTAAAGCTATGATTGAACTATGACAACCATTTGAGGTGACAGCTACTAACGCTCGTACAACTTTCACAACAACTAGCTCATAGTAACTGACGTAGTAGCCGACTAAGCGGTGGCCATGTAATGACGATTTTTAAACTTATTGTTTTTGAAACTTTGTATAACAAACTATCAAAACCAATTATAAAGCTGACGATGTTTATAAAACGAATATCTTATTTTCACCTAATGAAATACTGTGTAAGCAAGCATTTGATGTGTAGCATGAGTCACAGGTTTACGATAATCGTACAATTCAGCGCAGGTACTAATCATAGATAATATTTAAGCAAAAATCTAGTTATTTATTTGACCTATCCCGCTTACACCTATAATTAATTTTTTGTATTTAAAAGAAACGGCTGTGTTATTTAGGGTCTGTTGACCATTCACAAATGAGCACTGCTTATAGCTACCAATTTATCAAAGCTTTGCTCTAGTCTAAGTAAAAATTGCAGGTAATGCTCATTACATTGGCTAGGTTTTTACAACGAATAGAGCGATTTTAGCATCAGATCTAATATTAAAAGAAGGAGACAGGACTATTTTTTGCCGCCTCTAAAGCTAAAAATAGACGCTTAGAAGACTCGTCTTACTATTTTTATCTTCGAATTGCCTAAAAATAGTCTCTGTCAGTGCTAAGGTCGAGTGTTCAACAGACCCTAATTACTCCTTTCCTGAATGAGCTCTTTCATGCTGTCGCTATTATTATTTGCCGCGCCATTTGCATTGGTATTATTAGTAGAGTTAGTAGCGGCATTATTGTTAGTTTTCGCAGGAGTGCTCGTATTATTACTGGTAGGCGGTTTAGGCGTCGTTACCGCTGGTGGTTTCTTGATTTCAGAGTCTGTTTTACGGGTGTTATTTGTTTTTTGGGTGGTATTTTCATTATCAGAGTCGAATGAGCGCTCTTCATTGACAGACAAAGTCGCTGAAGTGTCATCGGACTGACGAATACTCTCTACCTGACTATCTGCAGTTGAATCATTTTGGTCATTTGCCATATTACGCTCAGCTCTCTCCCTGATAGTATCAGCAGAGATATTGTTATCCATAGCGGCGTCATTACTTTCGGTAGCTTTTGGTTGTTGACGTACGGGTACTTCACGCTGGGTACGTTTTAGCTTAACGGAACGAGCGCGTCTGGTGCTGAGATCTTTGATCGGTCCTGGTCGCTCGTAGTTATCGATGATACTGACGTAGCGATTGATCTCTTCTGGCAGCACTCGTACGTCAGCTGGCAGGCCGAAGTCTATAAGCTTAGCTGCGCCTACCGCTTCTTGCGGGCTACTCATAATGCCATAAGTCAACATATAGCGTACCTGCTTATTTTCATCAAGATAACGGAAATAAGCAAACTTGTCACGATCTTCACGGCCTTCTAAATAGCTGACGATGACGTCGTTTTCGGCCACATTCATCACCTGTACCGTCCATTTACCTTTGTTCGCTGATAGATAACGCTTGTCCTTGAATTCAGCAGGATAATTGCGTAAGTCGCGAACGGTTGCCTCAAAATCAATGGGCTGAACATCCGTATCAAGTTCGTGCAAAGACTCGATGGATAACGGCTGCTTGAGTTCATCGACGGTGACTTGCGGCGTTGACAGCGGTGCATTCTCAATTTGAGCGCCGATAGCCGATGTCTGACTAAACATCCAAACCAATGCGGTCACTACTCCAAGTAACAAAGCCATCATCAGCCATAGAAGCGCTTGGCGGCGATAGGATCGGCTCGCAGAAGGTGTCGATGCATGCGATTCTGCCATGAAAAATTTCCTTGGTAATATAAGTTGTCAATATAAATATCGGCACTAACCGTGAATAGGTGAAAAAGGTAGTAGATCAAAAAGACCATAAAAAGTCATAGATATCAGCAATCTATACTAATAGTATACCGCTTTATGGATTGGATTGGGACAAAACCTCTGTCAATAGCCTCTCATCGAAATCATCGGTCAATACCGCCTCGCCTAGCGACTTGAGTAAAATCAGCCGAATCTTGCCGCCTTTGACTTTTTTATCGTGACCCATAAGGTTTAAAGCAGTTTCTACTGAGATAGCAGGCGGAGTGATAGGGAGGTTGGCAAGGGTCAGGATATGTTTTATCCGATCAGTATCTTGCTGAGTCAGCCAGCCAAGCTTTTGTGACATCATAGCCGCTTGTACCATGCCAGCGGCCACCGCTTCCCCGTGTAGCCATTCGCCATAGCCCTCATGGGTTTCGATCACATGACCGAAGGTATGGCCAAAGTTCAACAGCGCTCGCACGCCTGACTCTCTTTCATCTTGCGCCACCACTTGCGCTTTGTAGTCGCAGCAGCGTTTAACCGCTATACCAAGTACCTCAAGATCAAGCGCCATCATCGCCGGCAGATTCTGCTCAAGCCAAGTCAAAAACTCGTTATCCATAATCAGCGCGTATTTGATGACCTCCGCGATACCTGCCGAGAGCTCACGCGCCGGCAAGGTTTGTAGCGTATTCATATCAGCAAGTACCATCTGCGGCTGCCAAAAAGCGCCGATCATGTTTTTGCCTTGCGGGTGATTAATACCGGTCTTACCGCCAACGCTTGAATCTACTTGTGCTAGCAAAGTAGTCGGAATCTGAATGAAATTCACCCCGCGCATAAAGCTTGCTGCAGCAAAACCTGTCATATCGCCAATTACGCCGCCGCCAAGCGCAATCAAAGTGACGTCACGATTGAAATGCTGGGCCATCAGTGCATCATAGATCTGATTGATATACTGCTGATTTTTATACTGTTCACCATCGGGTAGCACGCAAACGGCTACCTGAAAGCTTGACGACAACTGCTGCTGCAAAGGCTGCAAATATAGAGGCGCGATGGTTTCATTGGTGACGATTAACACTTGCTTGCCCGTAATATAAGGCGCAACGCGTTCCGCCATACTGCTTACCATATTACTCGTACTAGTGGCATCTTCACTATCATCGCGGCTGGCGGTGATAATAATGGGATAATCATGGCTTTGGGTTTGTACGGTCAAACCTTCATCGAGAAGTGGTGTTGCCATAAAGGCTTCCTATGTTAAAAGCTAAACACTGTTTTTTATTTAATATTGCTTATTGTCGCCCTCTGTCGCGGTAATAAATCGCTCTAGCTGTTGCAAAAGCTGATTGACCATGTGCCGAGGATAGGTATGCCCGGTTGGCAAAATAACGTGGGCAACTTGTCGATACAACGGATCACGGATTTGATACAAATTTTGTAGGATTTGTTTGGGATTAGGCTGTTGTAATAGCGGCCGCGACTTATCTTTGGCCGTTCGTGCCATTTGCACCTCGACTGGGGCATTAAGATAAACCACGATACCGCGCTGATGCAGAAACTCTCGGTTATCGCTACTCATGACCGCACCGCCGCCCGTGGCTAATACGATTTGCGGCTTTTGGGTGAGCTCATCAATGGCGCGGGTTTCACGCTCACGAAAGCCAGCTTCGCCTTCTTTGGCAAATATCCAAGCGATATCCGCGCCGGTTTGTGACTCAATGTACCAGTCGCTATCGACAAACTCACGCCCTAGCTGTTTGGCAAGCAGACGGCCAATAGTGGTCTTTCCCGCACCCATCGGCCCGACTATAAATACCGACGGTAATTCCTCCAACATAACACTTACTCAGCTAAATTAACTATCATACAACGTCATCGATAATCTGGCTAGTAACCAACCTTGATTATTAACAGCAAAAATCTTACTGGGGCGTGTTGAGCCTTGTTAAGACATAAAAAAAGCAAGCGCTTAGGCTTGCTTTTTCTCGATTTAAGGTAGGATAGCTCATAAAGATTAAGTACATTTTGCTGTCTATTGAGACAGAATTAATCCTCTTAATCCAAACGACTAATACCGTCATTAA
Source organism: Psychrobacter sp. 1U2 (assembly GCF_051847575.1). Taxonomy (NCBI): domain Bacteria; kingdom Pseudomonadati; phylum Pseudomonadota; class Gammaproteobacteria; order Moraxellales; family Moraxellaceae; genus Psychrobacter; species Psychrobacter sp. 1U2. The sequence goes on along the minus strand of NZ_JBPYDC010000025.1, from coordinate 22,653 downwards.
TCAATTTCGGTGTCACAAAAATGAGCAGCTCTTCTTTATTATTGCTGCGCACATCGCGGCGGAAGGCGCGGCCAATATAAGGTAGATCGCCTAAGAACGGTACTTTATCTACCCCATTATTAGTACGGTTTCTGAACACGCCGCCTAGTACAATGGTCTGTCCATCTTCGACGATGACATTGGTTGAAATCGAATCTTCATTGATAGCGACATCGCCATTGATAATCGTTGGCGTCCCGTTGGTAATAAGAAGCTGTAAGCCAATTTTACCATCTGGGGTAATGTTCGGCGTGGCCTCTAAACTCAGCGCCGCTTCTCTAAAGCTAGTAGACGTAGCGCCACTAGCCGCCGCTTCTTGATAAGGAATCTGCGTGCCAGAGGAGACTTTGGCAGTTTGCTTATCAGCGGTCAAAATCTTCGGTGTGGAGATGACCTCACCGCGATTGTCGGCTTGCAATGCGGACAGCTCCAAATCTAGCATCACATCCGATAAGCTAAGCAGACCAAAAGCGATACTGCCAGCCGCCGGATTAGTCACCCCTAAATCGACACTCAAATTATCAGGACTACTAATATCATAGCTAGGATAAGAGACGGTCTGGCCGTTAATCGTCGTGGTCTCGACATCGAAATCTTTTAAGTCCGCTAAAGTCTGATTGCTACCGCCAACGAGTAAACTACGATTGGTTGCCGCACCGCTAGATAAAATACCCCAACGCACGCCAATCTCTTTACTAAAGCTATCGGTTGCACTGACAATACGCGCTTCAATCATCACTTGCCGTACCGGAATATCGATTTTGGTAATTAGCTCGCGAATATTCTCAATACTGTCGGCGACGTCTTTGACAATCAAAGTGTTAGTACGCTCATCGATAGTGACGGTACCACGATCAGACAGCAAAGTATTATTGTCTTGGATATTATTCGTCGTACCGATACCTGAACCGCGACTGTTTGAGGGACCGCTGCCATCGGAGATCAGGTTTAAGACATCTTCAGCTCTGGCATAGCTTAGACGAATATACTCCGTGCGTAACGGTAAGAATGAATCAACCGCTTGCTGCGCAGCAAGCTCGCGGGCTTCTTGCTCAGCAAGCTCAGTCGCCGGCGCGATTAAGATAACGTTACCGTTCTCACGCTTGCCTAGATTTTTGCTTCTTAAGATAATATCTAAAGCTTGATCCCAAGGCACATTGATGAGGCGTAAGGTGATATTACCAACGACAGAATCACTAGCGACAATATTCATCTCGGTAAACTGCGCTAAGATATCAAGGACACTACGAATCTCAACGTCTTGAAACTCCATGGAGAGCGCTTCGCCAGTATAGACTTTTTCTTCTAGCGTTGGCTCACGTAGCAGTTCAGGCTCAGTGATGCTGATATTTAGCTGAGTGCCCGATTGATAAGCTTGATATTCGTAGTCGCCACTCATATTGATAGTGATGATACCGGTCTGACCTTGGTTTTTGGTATCGACACTAGCGACTAAGCCGCTATTGATATTGAGACGGCGCAGCAGGTTTCTAGGTACCGTACTGCCCGTCAAGCGCACGACTAGTTTATTGCCTTGACGCTGCACATCAACCGGAATGGCTTCATTAGCTAAAGTGATACTGACATTGCCGCCACCAGCGTTGCCAGCCGCAAAGTTCAAGGCCGTCAAACCATCATAGCTATATTGTCGACTCACTTGCGAAGAAGCAAGATTTGGGTCTAGCAAAGGGTTGACTCTGACCACCATAGTATCAGCAGGTACTTGCGGTTTTGTCGGTGTTTGCCGTACCACTACCGGCGCAGCTACGACGTTATCAGTCGCTACGGCAGTGGTCGCCACTACCGGGCTATTGATAGGAGTAGTGGTAATAATTGCTGATTGGTTATTGAGCACATCGGCGACAGGGTCGTTAGTAATGACTTGGCGCGCAGGATCATTGATCGTCAATAGCAGATCGTTGCCTTCGATTGCCGTAGTATAATCACCGCTTTTTTTCAATCCGACAATAAGGCGCGTCGTACTGTCATTACTCAAAGTGGTAATATCATTGACTATGCCCACATTATAATCGTTGAACCGACTCGCCAAACCGTTTTGGACTTGTTCAAAGTCTAAGACTAAACGGCTAGGGTTATCGAGCTGATAAGCTGCAGGTACGTTTGGAGTTTCATTAAAACCCAAACGCAGCTGCGTCACTGCTGGAGCCGTCTGTACAACAGACACCTCATTGATGCGCTGCACCGCATAAGCATTGCTCATGATGGCAGTGATGCTCAGAGCTAATACAGGAGCGGCGAAAGTAGAGGAAACACGACTACTTATCGTCATTGCCTTATTGTTACGTACGGTCATTACTTATTCCTCAAAAATCTACCATCTTAATTTATAGGAGAGACCAGCGACTGTGGTCTTTCAATAAACCCTGCGCGGCTGTCTGGTACAATTTCAATTAGATTAATCTGCGTTGGCGTAATCTCAACAATGCGGCCATCATTAAGTCCAAGATAATCACCCACTTTAACGCTAGCAACTGACCCATCTGGGCGCTGAACCAAAGCATACTCTTGCCCTTCAGGCGAGACCACAACACCGCGAAAAGTCAGCTGAGCGATCTCATATTGCTCTAAAGGTTCTTTGATACGGTTAATATCAGGACGTATACCGTCGATAGCAGTGGTCGGTCCTTGTATGTTCACTAAGCTAGGTGGCAAAAAAGGACTACGTAGACTGCTTGCGCTATAGACAAAGTCTTCTACTAGCGAAACCTTAGGCGTGGGTTCAATATCTTGCGCCTGCGATGCTCGTATGTCTTGCATGGCTTGCTCAGCCAAACCAATTCTATCGGCACAGCCGCTGAGCAAAAGCGTCGTTACGGCTAAGAAGATAAGGTTAGGTAGCGGTTTTGTCATCAGTTACCTCCAGCGTCAGCAGGCACGGCCGCATCAGCAACCTCCCCGTCAGGCGTCACTTCTTTTGAGCGATAGGTCTTAGTCTGTAACACCAAATTCAGCTCCGGAATGGCCTCTAAAGTGGGCTGCGGATTACTCACCTCAAAGTTATGCATAGTAATGATACGCGGCAGAGCAGCAAGACCACTGATAAAGCTGCCAAACTGATGATACTCGCCTAAAGCGGCAATACGAATAGGCTGCTCAATAAAAAACTCATTTTCAATTTCAGGCTCAACTGAGATATCTTGGAAGCGAATATTACTGCCTACTCCGGTCATATTGATACCTTCTACCAATTCAGAGACTCGGGTCTCTTTAGGCAGTTGATCAAGCAAAGTATTGAACTCTATATCCATTTGCGCCACTTGCGCTTTGTAAGTGTCCAAATGCCGCGCGCGTGATTCTTTTTGGCGATAGGTATCAAGTAAGGTTTGCTGCTCACTCTCGCTGGCTTTAATCTCATCGATTTTGCTACTAATCGGTAGCGCCCAAGCCATGGCGGCAATAAAGACGACAATGAGTAATAGCACTGTTACTTTAACCGGTAGCGGCCAACTGCCAGAGTTTTGGGTATCTAGTGACTCAAAGCTGCGACGAAAATCATTGAAGTCGAATGATTTTTTTGGCGGGCTCAGCGGGCCTTGTGCCTTGATTGCGCTTTTTTTGGTTTTTATGAGACTTTTATTGCGAATAGGGTTCATAAAGTGTCTCCAGAGCCGGCGACATTAGCGACTATCTCTGGCGATTGGGTAGGCTCAGTTAATGAAGACTGCACTTGCGTGGTCACCACAAACTGCACGTAACTGTCCTCAGGGTATATTGGCCGAGGCTGCTCGCCATTGGTTGGTGCTTGGTTCAAGGTGATTGGGGACTCATAAGCACTAATATTTTGCTGAATATTACGTACGGCCGAGTTTTCCATCCATGGACTGTCGTCCAAGTTACGAATCAAGCTTGAGACCACGTTCGGGTTATCCGCTAAGCCAGTAAAGGTAAGTAGATCGTCCTCACGCTTGAGATTGTTGAGATAGAGCGCTGGGGGCATAGCTTTCGCCACATCATCCCATAGACGTACTGGAATCGGCCGCCTTCCCTGCAGATCTTGGATGACTTGCATGCGCGAAATAATATCTTCTCGGCGCTGCTCAAGCGTATCTATCTCCGCTAGTACCGTGTCCAAGCGATTGTTTTCTTGCGTGATGCGATCATTGGCGTCACGCTGCTCTTCTAGCTCGTTATTAAAATAGCTCCAAGTCGCAAAAGCGGACAACAGTGCCAGTAACGTCACCGCAGCAACTAGCGTCAAAAACTCTTTGTTTCGGCGGGCGCGTTCCTCAGAACGCCAAGGTAGTAAGTTAATGCGAGCCATTAGTTAAAGCTCCTAAGCGCAAGCCCACAAGCCGCCATTAGGCTTGGAGCATCTATAGCCAACTGCTCGCTGTCAATATAAGGGCTGATAGTCATATTAATAAACGGATTGGCGACCGTGACTCCGATACTTAGTTTTTGTTGGATCATTCCGGCAAGACCGGGTATGGAACTACTGCCGCCGGCGAGCACAATATGATCAATGCGGTCATATTGACTCGAGGAGAAATAAAACTGTAGCGAGCGAGTGATTTGTTGCACCGTACTTTCCATAAACGGCGTGAGCACTTCAGGATAATAATCATCAGGCAACATACGCTCATGCTTATTGACCATCGCCTCTTCATAAGACAACCCGTAGCGCTCTTGGATAGCTTCTGTCAGTTGCAACCCACCAAATAGCTGCTCGCGGCTATAGATAAATTTATGGTTCTTAGCGATATATAAGGTAGTCTGATGATGGCCAATATCGATGACAGCGACCAATTCTGGCATGCTTGGTAAGTTATCTGCCATTATCTGAAAAGCCCGCTCGATGGCGTGCGACTCAATGTCCATGACTTTGGTTTTTAGGCCACCAAAGGCTAAGGCGTCAACCCGTTGATCTACGTTCTCAGAGCGCGAAGCCGCTAGTAAAACCTGCACCATAGTGTCATCAACGATAGAAGGCCCTAGCACCTCAAAATCAAGATTGACCTCATCTAAAGGATAAGGAATGTATTGATCTGCATCGAGACGAATTTGTGCTTCACGTTCAACATCGCTTAAAGTAGCATCCATGTCGATAATCTTAGTTATCACCGACGAGCCTGATACCGCCGTTGCTGCATCATTGCCTGCAACTCGGTTCCGACGTGCCAGACTTGCAATCGTATCGCCAGCCGCTTCAGTATCTACGATCAGCTTATCAACGACTATCCCTGGAGGTAGTCTTTCAATACCATAAGACTTGAGATGATAAACGCCTTGTTGCCGAGTTATGTCAACTAGTTTTACTGAAGTTGCACAAATATCTACTCCGATTAAACTTTGATGCTTAGAAGAAAGTAGCTTCACAGACCCTACACCTTATATAGAATATAGATTACAAAGGTTTTGTAATAATGGAATACAATACGTTACTTAATAGACATATTCAAGCGATTAAAAATTTTTCTCAGAGAATTACACATTTCATGCGAACCTAGCTTTGGGTTCAAGGTATAATGACTGCTGTTAATCCTCTTAATTGATAAGCTTATTATGCCCAAAAAAAATGCCACCGTCCGTCTTATTCATTACCTGGTGGGGCTTTTTATTGCCTTTTTAGCACTAGTGATTATCTTAGCGCTCGCTGTTCCTATCGGGTTCTATGGCATGGCAATGTACTTATCACCTACCCTGCCTAGCATCCAAGAAATCAAAAAAGCAAATCTGGAGATGCCCTTACAGATCTATAGCCGTGATGATAAACTCATCGGTCAGTATGGCAATCGCTTATCTTTGCCAGTGACTTTCGAGGAGATTCCTGAAGGACTCACTAACGCCTTTTTGGCGGCTGAAGACGCTTCGTTCTTTCAGCATAGTGGTATTAGTATTAAGGGTTTAGGGCGAGCAGTTACTGAAGTAGTGACTGACGATGAAGGACAGACAGGTGGCTCGACGATTACTATGCAGGTGGCTAAAAATTATTTTTTAACGCCTGAGCGCACCTTAAATCGCAAATTAACTGAGCTGTTTGTCGCCAGAAAGATGGAAGACGAGCTTACTAAAAATGAGATTCTCACTTTATATGTTAATAAGATTTATTTGGGTGAAGGCGCTTATGGTATCCGTGCCGCTGCCAAAAAGTATTATAGCAAGTCACTTGAGAGCTTAACTGTTGCAGAAATGGCGATGCTAGCTGGCCTCCCAAAAGCCCCTTCTAAATACAACCCAGTCGCTAATCCTGAGCGCGCCCTTATTCGCCGTAACTGGATTATTAAGCGTATGCATGAGCTTGGCTATATCGATCAAGCTCAATATGATGAAGCAATTAACTCGCCGGTCGGCTTAAATTTATATCAAGAAAAACTCGACGTCAACATGCCCTATTTGGCAGAGATGGCGCGCTATGCTTTGGTTAATCGCTATGGAGACCAAGTAGTCAATGGCGGTTGGCGGGTACGCTTGACGGTCAATAGCCAAGCGCAGCAAGATGCAGAAGCGGCCATACTCAAAGGTCTTATTGCTTATGACCATCGTCACGGCTGGCGCGGCGCTGAGGCGAACGATGAGCCGCTTGAAAACTTCAACCGTTATGGCAGTATGTATCCGGCGAAAGTCACGACTGTCAATTCACGTAGCTTTGAAGCGCTTATGCAATCAGGCGAGACGGTCACCGTAAACTGGTCTGGCATGAGTTGGGCAAAGAAATTCATCTCAGCCGATCGCTTCGGTAATTTGCCTAGTAACGCCTCACAAATCGTCAGCGAAAAGGATATCGTTCGCTTAATAAAAACGGATAATGACAATTGGCAATTGGCACAAATCCCAGATGTCCAAGGTAGCTTAGTTTCACTAGACCCAGAAACGGGCGCGCTAAACGCTTTAGTAGGTGGTTTCGACTTTAAGTACAGTAAATTCAATCGCGCTCTGCAAGGATGGCGTCAGCCGGGCTCAACGATTAAGCCGCTGATTTACACTTCTGCCTTAGAGAAAGGCTATCGCCCAGACAGTATTGTTTCTGATCGTCCTATTCAAGTCGGCGATTGGCAACCAAAAAATTCCGATGAGCGTTTCTTAGGGGATATCACTTTACGCCGCGGGCTTTATTTATCTCGCAACTTAGTGTCTATTCGCTTACTACAAGCAGTAGGTACCTCAGATACTCGTGACTTATTAGATCAGTTCGGTCTCGATAAAGAGAAACTACCGACGACGCTGTCATTAGCGCTAGGTACTGGTCAAGCTACACCCTTACAAATGGCAACCGCTTACGCGACCTTTGCTAATGGTGGTCATCGTGTACAGCCTTACTTTATCGAACAGATTTATAACTATGATAATGAGTTGTTGTTCCAAGCCAATCCGCAGCAAGCTTGTGCGCTTTGTTTCAATGAGCAGCTCGAAGCTCGTAATCAAAAACTAATTGAAGATGCCCAAACGCGCGCTGAGCAAGAAGCAAATGGCGAGCAAACTGACGAGACCATAAACGAAGAAGACACTAACGAAGAAGACGCTGTAGAGAATGACCAAGAGGCTCAGAGTAACGAGCTTACTGATACCAGTAATGATGACGCTAATAATTCTGATGTTATTATTTATGATGCTAATCCGCTGACAGATCGCCTACAAGCTCCTGTAGTGCAGTATGTAACGGCTACCCAAGCGCCGCGCATCCTCAAACCAAGAGTGGCTTATGATATGGCCGATATCTTACGAGATGTGGTTCAACGCGGTACTGCTGTTCGCGCTCGAGCACTCGGGCGCGAAGACATTGGCGGCAAGACTGGTACGACTAACGAAGCCAAAGATGCTTGGTTTGCAGGCTTTCATCCTACTAACGCTACTGTTGTTTGGATGGGCTTTGATCAGCCATCCACCCTTGGTCGCCGTGAGTATGGCGGAGTCGCTGCCCTACCCGTATGGATGGACTTTATGAAGGCGCAATTAGAAGATGTTCCTTTTGAGTGGGTATCCCTCGATAACAAGTCCAAATCTAAGAAGCAAAGCCAGCGTATTATTGAGATGAATGATAATGGCGTGGTCAGCACTAATGCTAGCGATGAGGACGATTCGGAAACTACTGCCAACCAGCCGGTCAAGACTAGAACTCAGCAGCGGAAGCCTCCTGAACCTGAAGAAGAGCCTGAAGCGCAGTCAACATCGTCTCGTAGCAACAGTAGTGCTACCAATAGCAATGATAGCGTGCCACAAAACCCATTAACCGTAACGCCAGCGCAGCGTATGCCAGCCATGCCAGAATAAGGGCACTATAGTATAGTTATAAAGCTGCATTTTAGACAAGTTTATTGAAGCATTAAAAAGGCGGTTCACTTTAGTGGACCGCCTTTTTACTTAATGGGCCAGACCTTTCAATACTTGCTTAAAACTCGACCATCCCGCCCCGCAGTTGTTCAATCAAAGTCAGAAGCTGACTGCGCCATTCTCGAATAGTCGCTTCATCAGGCAGCCATTGGTTCGACAACGTCACCACATTGACGATCAAATCCTGCGATTGTTTTGAGTTCTCAGCAGGATTATCACTTATTTGTTGATCCGCTAATACCGCGTAAAGACAACGTTGATAAGCTCGCTCTATATTGGCTAAAAACCCTTGCTCTAAAAGTTGCTGCAAGCGCATAACCTCAGGTGAGACTTGCGTGCGTTCGCTGAGCGCCTGTTCGATAGCCAGTAGCGTTGGCTCATTCATCTCTAAACTATAGAACTGCGCGAGCTCCTGCATAAAAGCCAAAAAGCTACCATATAAATGGAAAATAGCGGTTTCACAGTGCGCTTGGTAGAGCTGTTTATCGCTACTGCTATCCGCTGCTTGACAAGCCAAACGGCAAAAATAAAGCTTTTGGTTGGTACGATCAGCATGATACTTGGCAACGCGAGTTTTACCGGCCATAAGCGGGTTGTCCTTTTATTAAGAATAAGTCATTCAAAAACTGCTTTGGTTTTAAGTGTACTATTTTTTTGTTAAACATGACCAGATTTTATGCATAAAAAAGCCAGCACTCGGCTGGCTTTCTTATTTTTAAATTAGACTGAGCTCAACCTTAAGCTCAGGATATAAATCTTAGTTGTCTTGATTCAACTCTTGCGCGAAGGCCTCATCAAAGCTTGTAAAGTCTTTACTATCACTGCTAGCAGTGCCCATATCAAAAGCGGCATTTAGATCTTTGTCTTGCAGCTTTTGTTCCGCTTTGTCTTTACGCGCGTTGTGATAAGCAAGACCAGTACCAGCAGGAATCAGACGACCTACTACTACGTTTTCTTTTAGGCCACGTAGTTCATCTACTTTACCCGTTACCGCAGCCGCAGTTAAGACACGCGTGGTTTCCTGGAACGAAGCCGCTGAGATAAAGCTTTCAGTTGCAAGGCTTGCTTTAGTAATACCTAACAATTGACGCTCATACTGTACCGGGAATTTATTCTCCGCTTCCAGTTTAGCATTCAAGGCTATGATATCAGCGTACTCGACCTGATCACCTTTGAAGTGACTAGAGTCGCCAGCATCTGTAATCTCAACTTTACGCAGCATCTGACGAATAATTACTTCGATGTGCTTGTCGTTGATCTTCACGCCTTGCAAGCGATAAACGTCTTGCACTTCGTTAACGATATAGTCTGCAAGCGCCGTTTGACCTTTCAGACGTAAGATGTCATGCGGGTTTTGCGGGCCATCAGCAATGATCTCGCCGCGAGCAACGGTCTCGTTTTCAAAGACGTTAATTTGACGCCATTTCGGGATCAGCTCTTCATGAGTCTCACCATCTTCATTAGTGATGATAAAGCGGTTCTTACCTTTAGTTTCTTTACCAAAGCTCACCACACCTGTCATTTCAGCCATGATCGCGTGATCTTTCGGACGACGCGCTTCGAATAGATCCGCAACGCGTGGTAGACCACCGGTAATATCTTTGGTACCAGAAGACGCTTGTGGTACACGGCCTAAGATCGAACCTGCCGCTACTTTTTCACCATCGCTGACGCGAATGATCGTTTCAGCAGGTAAGAAGTAAACCACTTCTTTACCCGCATCAGTATTCAAGATAATAGCGGGACGTAAGTCTTTAGCATTACTTGAACGATCACGCGTAGCTAGGATCTCAAACGAGCTCATACCTGTGGCATCATCGACTTTAACCGTTGCGGTACTACCATCAACGATATCACTAAAGCGTGCCGTACCTGCGAATTCTGTGATAATAGGATGCGTATGCGGGTCCCATTTAGCAATCGTTTGACCGCCATCGACTTGATCGCCGTCTTTAACTAGGACGCTTGAACCATAAGGTACCTTATAACGCTCACGCTCACGGCCAAGCTCATCAGTTAAAGCAATTTCAGCAGAACGAGAAACGATAACTAAATGACCATCGGTATGCTCAACCGTTTTCATATTGTCAAAATGCGCTTGACCGGCATTACGAACTGAGATGCTGTTATCCACTGATGCTGAACTTGCTGCCCCGCCTACGTGGAACGTACGCATCGTCAGCTGAGTACCTGGCTCACCGATAGACTGCGCTGCCATGACACCGACAGACTCACCGATATTGACCTTGTGGCCACGAGCCAAATCACGACCATAACACTGCGAACAAACGCCATGTTCAATCTCACAAGTGATGACTGAGCGTACCCAAATATCATCAATAGCGTTTTCGTCTAAGATATTTACCCAATGCTCGTCGATCAAAGTACCTTCAGGAATCAGGACTTTTGAGTCATCATCATTATACGTCACGTCGCGCGCGGTCACACGGCCAAGGACCAAGTCACCAAGCTTTTCGATGATCTCGCCACCTTGAATGTGCGGAGTCATCAAGAGGCCTTGCTCTGTTCCACAATCATCACTAGTGATGACTAAATCTTGCGCGACATCGACAAGACGACGAGTCAGATAACCTGAGTTCGCAGTCTTCAGGGCAGTATCGGCTAGACCTTTACGCGCACCATGCGTTGAGATGAAGTACTGTAGTACGGTCAGGCCTTCACGGAAGTTAGCTTTAATCGGCGTCTCAATAATTGAGCCATCCGGTTTTGCCATTAGGCCACGCATACCAGCGAGCTGACGAATCTGCGCCGCACTACCACGAGCACCAGAATCTGACATAATAAAGATCGAGTTAAAAGATTTTTGCTCTTCTTCTTCGCCTTTAGCATTCATAATCTTGTCAGTCGCTAGGTTATCCATCATCGCTTTAGCAACTTTGTCGTTAGTACGCGACCAGATATCGACAACTTTGTTATAACGCTCACCTGCAGTGACAAACCCTTGCTCGAACTGATCTTCGATTTCGCGAACTTCAGCGTCTGCCGTTTCGATGATTTGTTTTTTGCTTGGCGGAATTACCATGTCGTCAAGACCGATAGACACGCCTGATAAGGTCGCTTGCGCAAAGCCTAAGTACATCAATTGGTCAGCGAACATAACGCTGTCTTTGACGCCCATTTTACGATAGCAAGAGTTGATTAAACCTGAGATATTTTTCTTAGTCATCTCTTGGTTGCACTCTGCAAACGCCATACCTTTTGGCATGATGTTCCAAATCAATAGGCGACCAGCAACGGTCTCTTTCAGACTTGTCGATTCTGTGGTGTTACCTTCTTCATCAGTCTGCGCCTCAGTGACGCGCACTTTGATCAAAGCATTGACGTGCAAATCATTTGAGCCAATAGCACGTAAGGCTTCGTTAACCGTCGCGAACACCATGCCTTCGCCTTTGGCATTGATTGATGAGCGACTGATATAATATAGACCTAAGACAACGTCTTGTGACGGTACGATAATCGGATCACCGTTAGCAGGTGATAAGATGTTATTCGTTGACATCATCAAGGCGCGTGACTCTAGCTGAGCCTCAAGCGTCAATGGCACGTGGACGGCCATTTGGTCACCATCAAAGTCAGCGTTAAACGCCGTACAAACGAGTGGATGCAGCTGAATCGCTTTACCTTCGATAAGCACAGGCTCGAACGCTTGTAGGCCCAATCTATGCAAAGTTGGTGCACGGTTAAGCAGCACTGGGTGCTCACGAATAACCATCGCTAGCATATCCCACACTTGCGGCTCTTCACGCTCGACCATCTTTTTGGCTGCTTTAATCGTGGTTGCCATACCATGTGATAATAGCTTGGCATAAGTAAACGGCTTAAATAATTCAAGCGCCATTTTCTTAGGTAGACCACACTGATGCAGGCGCAGAGTCGGACCAACAACGATAACTGAACGACCAGAATAGTCGACACGCTTACCAAGTAAGTTCTGACGGAAACGGCCCTGCTTACCTTTGATCATATCGGCCAAAGATTTCAATGGGCGCTTATTACTGCCGGTGATCGCACGACCACGACGACCGTTATCTAATAACGCATCCACTGACTCTTGTAGCATACGCTTTTCGTTACGCACGATAATATCAGGTGCGCTTAGTTCTAGCAGACGCTTTAGACGATTATTACGGTTGATAACACGGCGATAAAGATCGTTAAGATCGGATGTCGCAAAACGGCCACCTTCTAGCGGTACTAACGGACGCAAATCTGGTGGTAGTACTGGTAAGATATTCATTACCATCCACTCAGGTTTATTATTAGAATCACGGAACGCTTCTAATAACTTCAGACGCTTAGACATTTTCTTAAGCTTGGTCTCAGAGCCCGTTTGCGGAATCGCTTCACGTAACTCATCGATCTCGATATCGATATCGATGTCTTTGAGCAAATCTTGAACCGCCTCAGCGCCCATTTTGGCGGTAAACTCGTCACCGAACTCTTCTAGCGCGCGGTAGTAGTCTTCGTCATCAAGCAATTGATACTTCTCAAGGCTTGTGAGGCCAGGTTCGGTCACGATATAGCTCTCAAAATAGAGCACACGCTCGATGTCACGTAGCGTCATGTCTAATAAAAGACCAATGCGGCTTGGTAATGATTTTAGGAACCAAATATGCGCAACAGGGCTAGCAAGATCGATATGACCCATACGGTCACGGCGAACTTTGGCAGTCGTCACTTCTACGCCGCATTTTTCGCAGATGACGCCTTGGAACTTACGGCGCTTATATTTACCACATAAGCATTCAAAGTCTTTTACTGGGCCAAAAATTTTGGCACAAAACAGACCGTCACGCTCAGGCTTAAAAGTGCGATAGTTAATGGTTTCTGGCTTTTTAACTTCACCATGTGACCAAGATTTGATTACATCAGGCGAGGCTAAAGTAATTTGAATACTATCAAACTCACGATTACCGCTAGCGGTAGGGCTTTGCATGATATCGAGTAAATCTTTCAAGTTGCTTCTCCGTTATCTTTATAATCCTATAAGCTGTATCTAAAGATACAAACCGCTCGAAGGACTGAAGGCAATGAATTGGGATGAGATAAAAGACTAAAAGCAGCTGTACTAATCATACTTCACTGCTTTTAGCCTAACGCTTAAGCGTCAATAAGGGCTTAATTGTTTTCTTTTAACTCAATATTGATACCCAGTGATTTGATTTCTTTGGTCAGTACGTTGAACGATTCAGGCATACCTGGATCCATGTACTGCTCACCATCGACGATGTTTTTGTACATACGCGTACGGCCTTCGACATCATCCGACTTCACCGTTAGCATCTCTTGCAAGGTGTAAGTCGCGCCATATGCTTCTAGCGCCCATACTTCCATCTCACCGAAGCGCTGACCACCAAACTGCGCTTTACCGCCTAGTGGTTGCTGGGTAACGAGTGAGTAAGAACCGGTAGAACGCGCGTGCATTTTGTCATCGACTAAGTGGTTAAGCTTGAGCATATACATATAACCGACGGTTACTTTACGGTCAAACTGCTGACCGGTACGACCATCATATAAAGTCTGCTGACCATCGCGATCGAGTCCTGCAAGCTCAAGTAAGTCTTTCACTTGATACTCATGCGCACCATCGAATACCGCCGTACCCATCGGCACACCGCCGCGTAAGTTGCTCGCTAGCGCCATGATGTCATCATCGCTTAAGCTGTCGAGATCAACGCTCTCACCGCCTACTTTATTGTAGATTTGGTCTAAGAAATCACGTAGATCTTTCATCGCGGCTTGTGCTTTAAGCATATTATCGATCTTCTCACCCAAGCCTTTAGCTGCCATGCCTAAGTGAGTCTCTAAAACCTGACCGATGTTCATACGCGAAGGAACACCTAGTGGGTTCAAGACGATATCGACAGTGTTGCCATGCTCATCGTAAGGCATATCTTCGACCGGCATAATGCGCGATACCACACCTTTGTTACCATGACGACCGGCCATTTTATCACCAGGCTGAATACGACGTTTTACCGCGAGATAAACCTTGACGATTTTTTGGACGCCGTGCTGCAGATCATCACCGGCAGTCAATTTGCGTTTTTTCTCTGCAAACTTACTATCGATATCTTTTTGCTTATCGACTAAGTACTCAGCGATTTGCGTTAGACGCTCAGCGATGTCTTCTTCTACAGGCTGAATGTCTAGCAAAGTCTCAAGGCTCATCTCTTTCATGTCGACCGCTTTCATCACGGTACCGGCTTTTAGACCAGCACCACCACTGACTTTTTGACCGTCAAGCAAGTTACCGATACGACCACGCGCCGCTTCTTCAAAGATACGTAGCTCTTCTTTTAAATCTTTACGGTAGCTATCGAGCTGTGACTTTTCAATCGCACGGGCACGCGCATCTTTTTCAACGCCATCACGGGTAAAGACTTGTACGTCAATGACCGTGCCTTTGCTTGACGTTGGGACACGTAGTGAAGTGTCTTTTACGTCAGCAGCTTTTTCACCGAAGATGGCCCGCAGCAGTTTCTCTTCTGGCGTCAGTTGCGTCTCACCTTTTGGCGTGACTTTACCGACTAAGATATCGCCTGCATCCACTTCAGCACCGATATAAACGATACCCGCTTCATCTAAGCTAGATAGCGCCGCTTCACCAACGTTTGGAATATCAGCAGTAATTTCCTCAGTACCTAACTTAGTATCACGAGCCACACAAGTCAGCTCTTGAATATGAATAGTAGTAAAACGATCTTCCTTCACTACTTTCTCAGATAACAAAATCGAATCTTCGAAGTTATAACCATTCCACGGCATAAAGGCGATACGAATGTTCTGACCTAACGCTAGCTCGCCTAAATCCGTTGATGGACCATCGGCTAAGATATCACCAAAAGCAATTTCATCACCTTGGTTTACAATGATGCGTTGGTTGATACAAGTGTTCTGGTTTGAACGGGTGTACTTGATTAAGTTATAGATATCGATACCCGCTTCACCAGCGGTCATCTCATCTTCATTGACACGCACAACGATACGTGATGCATCAACATCTTCGATCACACCGCCACGCTTAGCGATCACACAGACGCCCGAATCACGAGCAACGTGACGCTCCATACCCGTACCGACTAATGGCTTGTCAGCGCGTAAGGTCGGAACCGCCTGACGCTGCATGTTCGAGCCCATAAGTGCGCGGTTAGCATCATCATGCTCTAGGAATGGAATAAGACCAGCGGCTACTGACACTACCTGACTTGGTGACACATCCATATGCGTCACTTTGTCTGCTGGCATACGCACAAACTCGCCATAGCTACGGACACTGATCATCTCCTCGCTAAGCTCACCTTTATCATTCATTGGCGAGTCAGCCTGGGCAATGACCGTACCGACTTCTTCAATCGCAGATAGGTATTCGATAACGTCAGTCACTTTACCATCGACCACTTGGCGATAAGGCGTCTCTAAGAAACCGAAGCTGTTGGTCTTCGCAAACGTCGCTAAGGAGTTAATCAGACCAATGTTTGGACCTTCTGGCGTCTCAATAGGGCAGACACGGCCATAATGCGTATCGTGTACGTCACGTACCTCAAAGCCTGCACGCTCACGCGTCAAACCACCTGGCCCAAGAGCTGAGACACGGCGCTTATGCGTCACTTCCGATAGCGGGTTGTTTTGATCCATAAACTGTGACAACTGGCTAGAACCAAAGAACTCTTTGACCGCTGCTGCAACAGGTTTTGAGTTAATCAAATCTTGTGGCGATAAGTTATCAGACTCTGCTGATGATAGACGCTCTTTAACCGCACGCTCGACACGTACTAAACCGACGCGGAATTGGTTTTCTGCCATCTCACCTACTGAGCGAATACGACGGTTACCTAAATGGTCAATGTCGTCGACTTCACCGCGACCATTACGGATCTCAACCAGCTCTTTGAGCACATTGACGATGTCGTCATTGGTTAAGACACTGCGCTCGCGCTGCACGTCTGGATCATCAGTATTATCAAAGTCTAAGCCTAAACGGCGGTTGAACTTCATACGGCCAACGTTAGATAAGTCATAACGATCGGCGTTGAAGAACATGCTTTCGAACAGTTTTTCTGCCGTCTCAACCGTTGGCGGCTCGCCTGGACGCATGACCTTATAGATTTCAATCAAGGCTTCTTCACGGCTACCGGTAGAATCAGCACGTAGCGTATCAGCAATATAGCTACCCTGATCGATATCATTAGTGAACAGGATGCTGAACTCTTTAATCGCATCGCTAGCTTCAAACGAGCTCAGTTTCACTAGTAACTCATGATCGATAGGCGTGTTAGCATGAGCAACGACTTCATCATTAACAATGATATCTTCGGCCAAAATACGCTCATAGAGGTATTCATCAGGCACGGCAATCTTCGTCATACCCGCCTCTTCGATCTGACGAATACGGCGCGCGTTGATACGCTTACCCTGCTCAACGATAACGTCACCATTAGGGGCAACGATATCGAACTGTGCCATTTCACCGCGCAGGCGATCAGCAACGATATCAATCTCGAACTGCTCTTCGCCTTTATAAACGGCAACTTTATCAAAGAATAAATCTAAGATTTCAGAGGTCGTTAGGCCTAGAGCACGCAGAATAATAGACGCTAGCAGTTTACGGCGGCGGTCAATACGAGCGAATACTAGATCTTTAGCATCAAACTCAAAGTCTAACCACGAACCACGATAAGGAATGATACGAGCGTTATAAAGCACTTTACCACTAGAGTGCGACTTACCTTTGTCATGATCAAAGAATACACCTGGTGAACGATGTAATTGCGACACGATAACCCGCTCAGTACCATTGATGATAAAGGTACCGTTGTCGGTCATGAGTGGAATCTCACCCATATAAACACTTTGCTCACGGATATCTTTAATCGCCGCTTTGCTGTTTTTGTCTTTATGATCTTTATCTTTGATAATTAAGCGGATTTTGACACGCATAGGCGCAGCAAACGTCGAGCCACGTAAGATACACTCACGCTCATCAAACTCAGGCTCTCCTAAATAATATTCGACAAATTGCAACTCAGCATTACCCGAGTGACTCTCAATCGGAAAAATAGAAGAGTAAGCGGCTTGTAGACCAGTATTCTCACGAGCTTTAGGCTTTTTATGCTCTTGCAAAAATTGCTCATAGGAATCTACTTGAATAGACAATAAATAGGGAATGTCCATCACAGTGGGCAATTCAGCAAAACTTTTGCGAATACGCTTTTTTTCAGTATAAGAATATGCCATCGAGAGTCCTTACAGTAAACGTGGAAACAAATGAAAATCGTGGCTAGCGTGCACCAATACTTGGTGATACCATGCAAACTTAGCGACGTATACGATAATACAACCACTTTAAAGGCGATATACGAATCATAAATCCCCTTAAAGCTAAAACTTCAAACTATCATCGCCATGCAATAATATACATTTTGAAGACAAACACTTTCTACATCTTTTCTAAATAAATGGGTTATTAACATGAACAGGGATATGACTATATACCTATTCAGTGAGCAACTTTTCTATCCAATACTTAACACTTAGTGTTTGATAAAACCAATGGTTTGGATAGCATTTTATAAGATCTTCAGTCATTCACAGCTGTCAAATAAAACGGGTTATTGATAACAGTTAAAAGTACGTAGCCGTTAAAAATAAGAGTATCAATCTGTCTGAGTCGCTCTATAAATGCGATAATTAATAATCAGCAACACTATAAATCGGATAAATGGTAATAGGTATTGAGTTAAGTGGTGTTTGTTAAAAACAGTTGTTGAGAAAGCATACAGACACAGAAAAACGCCAAACGTCTAAGGACATTTAGCCTAAAGTAATAAACTATTCAAAACTACTGTGTTTGCTTGCATTTATATCGTGTGTCCTTTTGATGAGTATCCACCACTGGTGATCGGTCGTTAGGCAGACACAAAAGGTCAAGCTAGTAATTATAATAAAAAAGAGCTAGCAATGCAAGGCATTACTAGCTCTTTTTGTGCAGTATTAAACTAAACTAAGCTAAGCTTATTTTAGTTCAACAGTAGCGCCAGCTTCTTCAAGCTTCTTCTTCAGCTCTTCAGCTTCGTCTTTAGATGCGCCTTCTTTGATTGGTGCTGGAGCACTTTCAACCAAGTCTTTCGCTTCTTTTAGACCAAGGCCAGTCGCTTCACGAACGGCTTTAATGACGGCAACTTTCTTCTCGCCAAAGCTAGCAAGAACAACGTCAAACTCGTCTTTTTCTTCAGCAGCAGCGCCGCCTTCAGCAGCAGCAGCAGGTGCAGCAGCAGCTACAGCAGCAGTTACGCCGAATTTTTCTTCCATGTCGCTGATTAGCTCAACGATATCCATTACTGACATTTCAGCGATTGCGTTTAACACATCTTCTTTAGATAGTGCCATGAGAACTCTCCGTTATCTGATAAAAATAATTGGTTTAATAGCGTATTGATTGACTGTCCACGGTGTTAGAAACTGAGACAATAAGCCAATCAAGGCTGTAAAATTTACGTTAAAACAAGCGATTAAGCAGCTTCTTTTGCGTCTTTGATTGCTGCTACCGTGCGAACGAACTTGCCAGGAACTGCGTTCATAGTCTGGACAAGCTTGGTCACTGGTGCATTCATAGTTGCCATCAAGATAGAGATTGCTTCGTCGCGAGTTGGTAGCTTCGATACACGCTCTAGCTCTTCTGGACCATAAACTTCACCACCGACTGATACTATTTTGGTCTCTAAAGCTTTGTTCTCTTTGCTGAAGTCGAAAACGACTCTAGCGGCAGATCCCAAGTCTTCCATAGAGAAAGCCAAAAGTAATGGACCAGTCATACGGTCTGACATGCTCTCAAACTTAGTGCCTTCAAAAGCGCGTTTTGCAAGAGTATTTTTAACTACTTTTAAAACGACACCTTTTTCACGGGCTTGTTCGCGCAGCTCGGTAAGCTTTGCAACACCAATACCGTGATATTCGGCAGCTACTGCTGAGTAAGCATTAGCAGCAACTTCAGACACTTCAGCTACAACTTGTTGTTTTTGCTCTAGCGTTAATGCCATAAGTTGACTCCTTTAATCTTATCAGTCGACTTATAATCTAAATCATAAGCGAAGACTGACTTGATACGACACGTTATTAATAAACTAAAAAAGTGTACTAACAACGACTAATTACGGCACCATTATCAGACTGACATCAAGTAATAGCCTAGCGCTTATATTAATTACTAATAAAAGTACTAACCTATCGGCTCTTATCAACAACTGGGTGGGTCACCGTCTGCGTAGGACAATTAAGACTTTCATCTGTTATCGATTAACAAAAGCAGCTCGCAGTTGATAATAATATCTAAACTTATTATCACTATGAACCGCTCTCTACCTACGGTCTTAGACAGCGTAGCGTTCACTACGCTGACCTAATTCTTAAAATTCTTTATTACTTAAATGCTTTACTACTTGATATTTGCGTTTATTAGCACGTATGTGCAAACACCAAGCGGCTATAGCTATATATATCTTACTTAGCCATGCGGTATGGTACAGGATCAATCGTTAAGCCTGGGCCCATAGTGCTCGACAAGGTGATTTTCTTGATGAAAATACCTTTAGACGTAGCAGGCTTAGCACGCTTAAGGTCAGACAACAACGCGCGAGCGTTTTCGATGACTTGCTCGGCTGTAAAGCCGACTTGACCGATAGTCGTGTGGATAATACCCGCTTTGTCAACGCGATACTGCGCTTGACCGGCTTTAGTATTAGCAACGGCTTCAGCAACGTTAGGCGTGACTGTACCGACTTTTGGGTTAGGCATTAAACCGCGTGGGCCTAAAATAGTACCTAACTGACCGACAACGCGCATAGCGTCTGGAGCGGCGATAACGACGTCAAAGTCCATGTTACCGGCTTTGATTTGATCCGCTAGATCATCCATACCAACGATGTCAGCACCAGCTTCTTTAGCGGCTTCAGCAGCAGCGCCTTGAGCGAATACCGCAACACGTTTGGTTTTACCCGTACCTGCTGGTAAGTTAGTAGCACCGCGAACGACTTGGTCAGATTTACGTGGGTCAACGCCCAAGTTTACTGCGATGTCGATAGACTCTTTGAATTTTAGCGCTGGCAAATCATTTAAGATTTGTACCGCTTCTTCAATAGTGTACTGTTTTTCGTTATCGATACGGCTGTTGATTTCTTTTTGGCGTTTGGTTAGCTTACTCATTTACACACCCTCCACGGTAATACCCATTGAACGAGCGGTACCAGCGATGGTACGGACAGCAGCGTCAAGATCAGCAGCAGTTAAGTCTGCATCTTTAGTCTTAACGATTTCTTCTAACTGCTCGCGGTTCACTTTACCGACTTTAGCGGTGTTTGGTGTACCAGAACCTTTAGCGATACCAGCGGCCTTGCGTAGCAAATACGCAGCTGGTGGCGACTTCATGATAAAGGTAAAAGACTTATCGCTATATACGGTGATTTCTGTAGGAATCGGCAAGCCTGGCTCTTGGTTAGAGGTCGCTGCGTTGAATTCTTTACAGAACGCCATGATGTTCACACCTTTTTGACCCAAAGCTGGACCAATTGGTGGTGAAGGGTTGGCTTTACCTGCTGGGACTTGTAGTTTGATGTAACCATCAATCTTCTTAGCCATGATTTTCTCCTAATTGGGTGATAACGCCAGCTTGCTAGTAACTATAATCAGCTATTAACAAACAACAGCTCCCCAGTTGATGTCTGTTTAGTCTAGTTTTTCAACTTTACTAAACTCAAGCTCGACCTGAGTCGGTCGATTAAATACGTTTACAGTAAGCTGTAATTTAGATTTTTCGTAATCTACTTTTTCGACTAGGCCTTTAAAGTCTGTGAACGGGCCATCGATAACCAGTAGCTCTTCACCTGGCTCAAATAGTGTCTTTGGACGTGGCGCTGTTTCTGTCTGATTCAAACGATTCAAAATGCGATCGGCTTCAACTTGGGTGATAGGCGCTGGCGTTTCAGGTGTACCGCCAACGAAGCCCATAATACGCGGACAATCTTTGACAATGTGCCAAGTATTATCGTTCATCTCCATCTGGATCAATACGTATCCTGGGAAGAACTTACGCTCACTTTTGCGCTTTTTACCGTCTTTCATCTCAACCACTTCTTCTGTAGGGACTAATACATCACCAAAAGAATCGGCAAATTCACTACGATTAATACGATCAGTTAATGAACGTTGTACTTGCTTTTCATATCCTGAAAACGCTTGGACAATATACCAACGCATATGACGCTCCTGATCTTGGTAGTAGGTTGTGGTAAATAAAATATGGTTTCACTAGAGCTAATACGCTCTTTTAACCAATAAAAATACCGACAAACCAGTTAAAAAAGTTATCTAACATCCAAACTAGAAAACCAACAATCGCTATCACGACGAGGGTTTGCCAAGTATATTTAAAAGTCTCGTCTTTACCGGGCCAAGTGACACGGCGCAGCTCAACGGCTGCATCCTTCAATAATATCTTAAAGGCGCGCCCTTGATTCGTTAGCGCTAGACAAACTAAAGCAAAAACAGCCAGCGCCACAATAATAGCAATACGAACCCAAACATCATTGGCCGCTTGCCAATAACCTGGTAGGTATTGATTAGAGAAAGTCGCCGCTATTAGAGCAACTATAGCTAGTAGCCATAGCACCATATCTTTAGCTGAACCAGTTTTAGCAACTTCTACCGCAGTGGTATTTTTAGTTGCTGAGACATGCTTTCCTTTAGTCAGCATTCCGCTAGCCGTCGCATTAGAGGCATCAGATAACTTAGAATCGAGGTTATCCTGATTGTTGCTCATAAAGAACTCGCTTAGGAGATGGTAACGTCAGACAAAGATAGGATAAGAAGATGGCAGGCGATGTAGGACTCGAACCTACAACCCTCGGTTTTGGAGACCGATGCTCTACCAATTGAGCCAATCGCCTATGGGTGTTAAGGCTGACAATTATACAAGATTTATAGTTAAATGCAAGTTTTAAGGCGGAATTTATTAAATAATTCTTTTAAATCGAAATTTATGGGTAAAACCTTACCCTACCGCCTATAAAGAAAGCCGTCCTCATAAGAGAACGGCTTTTGATTTTGCTAATACCTAGTTAGATTAAGTTATGAAAATTACAACCTAAACCTTATAGGTAAAGCTCAGCTAGTTACTAAATATTAGTTACTGACGTTAGCAACCACACCAGCCCCTACCGTACGGCCGCCTTCGCGAATAGCGAAACGTAGGCCTTTGTCCATAGCGATCGGGTGGATAAGCTCAACACTCATCTCAACGTTGTCGCCAGG
>NZ_JBPYDC010000024.1:0-41829 GCF_051847575.1 Psychrobacter sp. 1U2 | reverse complement strand
CTTGCAGCTTAAAGTCTAGGTCGTAATGCATAAAAATACCCCATAAGTTGTGTCCAACTTATGGGGGTCGGTTCAGAATGGGGTTTTTTAGTTACTATCTTAGCTATGATATTGGCTTACCAGTAGTTCTCTACGGCAATATTACCTTCACCGCGGCGATTCATCACCATACCTAAGGACTTTAAGGTTTCTTTGGTGTCTTCGACCATCTCAGGGTTACCGCAGAGCATCACATGGGCGGTGTCAATATCAAGCGGGATACCAGCTCGCTCTTGTAGGCTACCCTCTACTAACAGCTTGGGCAGGCGCTCAGTCAACGCGCCTGCCATCGGCTCACGGGTGACAATCGGCACAAATATCAGCTTAGCAGGATGATCCACAAGCTCACCAAAATCGGACTGCAAACGGTTGATCATCTCGACGTACGCCAGCTCCTCTTCACTGCGAGCGCTATAGGCGAGCACAATATGCTCATAATCTTCCCACGTTTGTAGATCCTGCAGCATCGATAGAAATGGCGCAAGACCCGTACCCGTTGCCAGTAACCATAAGTCTTTTGGCAGCGGCTTTTGATACCGTGCTAAGGTCAAAAACCCAAAAGGCATGGTATTGAGTAACAGCTCATCGCCGACTTGCAAATGCTGCAGCTCGGAGGTAAAAGCCCCATCTTCGATGACAATAGAGAAAAACTCCAACACCTCATCGAAAGGCGATGAGACGATAGAATAAGCGCGAAAGATATCTTCATTAAGTGCCTCATCAGCGCCTTCACTAGATTGCTGCTGATGATATTTAAGCTTACTAGGATTAACCCCTAAACGCACGAACTGGCCGGCGGTAAACTTAAAGCTGTCCGGACGCGTTACCGTAAAGCTAAATAAATTAGGCGTCCAAGTGGTCTTACTTAGTACGGTTACTTTTTGAATATTATCGCTCATAATAAAGAATCACTTATCGTTATGGATTAATATTGTTATCGATTTATAGTTATCAATTTCTCAGGACTTATGATGTGCTACTGGAATGAATTTTGCGCAGCCTCTGTGAATACAGCACGCAAGGAAAATTTATACCAGTAGCACGGCTACTACCGCTGTATTCTTTTAATTTAGGCTTAACTATATAGACAGCTATTCATTAAATTTCTGTTAAAGCCGTTGTCATTCTTATACATTATGGCGCTGAGCCTTATATTCAAGCTCACCATTTTTATCTTTAAGTTTTAATTTTTAAATATCCATAAAAAAGGCTAGCCTGCGCTAACCTTTATTTATTAATTAAATGACTTCTCGCTTCATGTTACCAAATACGCGCAAGCGCCGCCCATTCAATCATATTATTCGGTAAGATACCAAAGCCGATAATAAGAATAGTCACCGCAATTACCATCAGACCACCCATACGTACGCCCCAATGGCCGACGACATCAAACTCAACATAAGCTTTTGGACGTTTGAACAAAGTCAACATCACGCGTAAGTAATAAAACAGTCCAATCGCGCTACCTAAGATAATCATCGCTGCTAAGAACCACTGCGCCCCTTGTACCGCCGCTAAGATAGCGAACAGCTTAGTAATAAAGCCTGCCGTCAGCGGAATACCCGCCAGCGATAGCATCATAATGGTCATAACCGCGGTCAGTACCGGACGGCGCCAGAATAGACCTTGGTAATACATCAGCTTATCTGCTTCACCCGAGAGCCGATACGGGCTAGACATCAGTGTTACCACCCCGAATGCACCGATCGAAGTAAAGGCATAAACCGCCATATACATACTCGAAATACTATCGGCAGCCGCGCCAATACTGACGATAACAATCAGTACATAGCCCATGTGCGCAATGGAGGAATACCCCAATAAGCGCTTAAGGTTACTCTGGCGAATGGCGAGCATGTTACCTATTAAGATAGATAAAGTCGCCATCACCATGAGAAGCATCTGTACTGAAGGTAGCGCCAGTAGCGCGGTATCGAGTAAGAAACGCACGGCTAATGCCATCATCGCCACTTTCGATACTGAAGCAAGATAAGTGGCGATAGGCGCTGGTGCCCCTTCATAGACATCAGGCGTCCACATATGAAACGGTGCTGCAGATAGTTTAAAAGCGATACCGAACATCATCAGCGCCGCCCCTAAAATCACCAAAGGTGAATCATAGGCATTAACAAGCACAACGCTAATTTGCTTAAACCCTAAAGCGCCAATTTGTGCATAAATAAAGGCCATACCCATCAGCAAGGTCGCTGAAGCTGTCGCTGATAGCACAAGATACTTAAGCCCCGATTCTAGGGATTGGTTGCGCGAAAAAGTATAAGCGAGCAAGCCATACAAAGGCACCGACAACAGCTCTAAGCTAATAAAGAACGCGGCCATATGCTGAGCACAGACCATCAGTAGTGCCCCTACCGTAGAGATAAGAATCAGCAAATACAGCTCTTCTTTATTATCCTGTAGGTTGGCAAGATAAGCATAGGACAATGTACAGCAAGCAAGCGCACAGATAAGAATGACCACCATATTGAACTGGGCAAAATTATCAATGACAAACATCTGCTCCGCGAGCGGCATCAGCGAGCCGGAGCTTACCATGCCAGTCATTTGACCCAGCAAAGTAAACAGAGCTACGTTGAGACCTACTACGGTAATCGTACCGGTAATAAAATGTGAGCGCTTAATAGTGATCGCGATCATCGTCAAGATCACGGTAATCACTATTATAAGAATCGGTGCGTAAGGCATCAGCCCCATCAAATCATTCATCGTAATATCAGTCATGACTTAACGTGCCTCCATTGCATCAAGCAGGTTCGATGCGTCTACTTGAGTGACTTCGCTATAAATATAGGCATTATTGATCCACTGCATCGCTTCACTAGAAGTATCCAAAACCGGCTGTGGATACAGTCCGAGCCAGACTAAACCGGCGGCTAAAGTCAGCAGCAAGGTGACCTCGCGCTTACCTAAGTCCTTTAATGGACGCTGGGGTAGACCATGCGTCTTAGTGTGTTTTAGCGCCACTTCTTTAGTGTTATTTACGCCAAATAAAGTACGGTAAACCAAGAGCAATGAATACAGACCCGCTAGCACTAAGCTAAAGGTTGCTAATACCACAAACACTGGATACTGGGCAAAGGTGCCGAACAAAATCATAAACTCGCCAATGAAGTTACCCGTGCCTGGGATGCCGAGTAACGCGGCGCAAAAGAACATCAGCATCGGTGCGTAATAGCGGAACTGACCCCACATACCGCCCATCAAAGTGATGTCGCGAGTATGCAAACGCTCGTATAGCTGACCGGCCATAATGAATAGCGCTGCTGAGCTTAATCCATGTGCGAGCATCTGTACCATCAAGCCCTGTAAGCTGAGCAAAGTACCTGCGTAAATCGCTAAAACAATAAAGCCCATATGCGAGATACTGGTATAAGCGAGTAGACGCTTCATATCCGTCTGCATAAAGGCGAGCCACGCCCCGTAGAAGATACCGATAGCACCGAGCGTCATCGCAATAGGCGCAAACTCTTGAGAGGCGGCGGGAAATAATGGCAATACAAAGCGTATTAAACCATAGGCCGCGGTCTTAATCAGTACCCCTGCCAAATCGACAGAACCGGCCGTCGGTGCCTGCGCATGCGCGTCAGGTAGCCAACCATGAAAAGGCAGAATCGGCAATTTCACTGCAAAACCGATAAAGAAGCACAGCATAATCGGATATTCCCAGCCGCCAAGAGAGGTGCCGAGTAAATCATTATAGTTAAAGCTAACAGTGCCCGTTTGCGCGCGATTGAAGATGACTAGCAACAAAATACCAATCAGCATGATAAGCCCTGAGGCCTGGGTATAGATAAAGAATTTTGTTGCTGCGTATTCCTTAGTTTTACCACCGACCACATCGTGACCCCAGATAGCGATCAAGAAGTAGATAGGTACTAGCATCATCTCCCAAAAGAAGAAGAATAAGAATAAATCGATGGCTAAAAACACCCCGATGACGCCGCCTAGGCTCCATAGCAAGTTGAGATGAAAAAACCCAACTCGGCGTTGAATCTCATTCCATGAACAAGCCACCGCTGCCACACCCAAAAACCCAGTCAAAGCCACCATCAATAGTGACATGCCATCCATCGCTAGATGGAAACTAATGCCCATAGCGGGTATCCAAGGCACACTGAATTCAGCGACCCAAGGTACGGCCGACTGCGGCGCGATCACCTGTTTACTCATACCACTGAAATCACCGTAATGCCATAGCACTAAAGACAAAACAAAAGTCAGTATCATGCCGATTAAAGCAATCCAGCGCGGCAGGCGCTTATTGAAGCGCTCAACCAACCAACATAACAACCCCGCTATAAACGGAATCGCAATTAATGCCGGTAGCATCCACGTTTGTTGTAACTCTATCATCTTACACCACCGTCATCATTACCAGCACCAGCAATACCGCCACACCCAAGCCAAAGCTTGCCGCGTAGCCTCGAAGAGACCCTGTCTGCGTCCGGGAGAACACCTTATTACCGACTGAAGCCAGCATAGGCAATACCATCCAGCTTTTATCGACAGGATCGGCTTTGAACAAGCGGCCGATGAATAAAAAGGGTTTTACAAATACGATATCGAACAGCGCATCAAAGCCTAAACCGTGATAGCACCAATAATAAAGTGCCCCGCCTAAACTTGAGCGTTTAAACTTAGTGAGCATCCGGCCTTTATCAACGACATATAACAGCACCGCTATGATTAAGCCTGCAAGCATCGCGCCCATAGCGATATATTCAGCCGTGTGCTTACCATGTGCCTCCCCGCTCAGCTCTAACATGTGCCCAAAGCTCTCTGGTAACACCCCTTGTAGCGGCGGCGTAATTAAGGCACCAACCGCGGTAGATAGCACTAACAGTATTGTCAATGGCAACCAGTAGGAGACGCCTTTTAGCTTATGCGCGTGCGTCTTCTCTTCCCCAAAGAACACAATCCAAATCATCCGGAAAGTATAAAGCGCGGTTAAGAAAGCACCGAATACGCCCATATAAAATAACACTTGATGACCGGTGGCATAAGTCTCCCAAAGAATCGCTTCTTTAGAGTAAAAACCGACCGTCACCCAAGGAATAGCCGCTAACGCACCGCCGCCTACCAAGTAGCACCAAAATACTAAGGGTATCTTGCGGCGCAGGCCGCCCATCTTAAAGATGTTTTGCTCATGATGTACCGCTAAGATCACTGCACCTGACGACAAGAATAATAAGGCTTTAAAGAAAGCATGCGTCATCAAATGGAAGATAGCGCCTTGCCATGCGCCTACGCCGAGCGCTAAGAACATATAGCCGATTTGACTCATGGTTGAATAAGCTAGAATACGCTTGATATCGGTTTGCGCTAAAGCACAGAAACCTGCGACCACAAGCGTCAAGGCGCCAACGCCGCCGACCCAGTACAGTAAAATCCCTGGGGTCAGCTCAAACAGTGGATGCATACGGGCAATCAAGTAGACACCGGCCGTTACCATAGTCGCGGCGTGAATCAAAGCTGACACTGGTGTCGGGCCTGCCATCGCATCAGCGAGCCATGTATGTAGCGGTAGCTGGGCTGACTTACCCATAGCGCCGCCAACGAGCATCATGGTCGTCAGGATCATGGTTGGATTATTAATATCGAACACTTGCGGCGCCCGGGTGATAATCTCTTGGATATTGAGCGTGCCAAACTCGCGGAATAGCAAGAATAGACCAAAAGCCAAGAACACATCACCGATACGAGTCACGGTAAAGGCTTTTATTGCTGCCTGACCATTAGCGCGATCATGATAGTAATAGCCAATCAAAAGGTACGAGCAGATACCGACGCCTTCCCAGCCGAGATATAACAGTAATAAATTATCGGCGAGCACTAGCAATAACATACTAGCGACAAACAGGTTCATATAACTAAAGAAGCGGGCAAAACCCGTATCACCTTTCATATACCAAGCAGCGAACAGGTGAATCAAAAAGCCCACACCAGTGATAATGCCTGTCATAGTCAGCGCTAAGCCATCGAAGCTTAAGCTGAAACCAGGTGCAAAATCACCGACTTGAAACCAAGTCCACAATGGTATTTGCAGCACTGTGCCAGCAGGATAGCTCGTTAAAAAGCTAAAGCTTGCGACTAAGGTACAAAGCGCCGATAACGCCATGCTGCCGACACCGACAAAACCAGCAGCCTGCTCAGATAATTTGTCACGCATAAAGGCTAGGATTAAAAAGCCAATGAGCGGAAATATAAAGGTTAATGGTAATAAATTCATGGCATCATCCTTTCATCTCATTGGCGCTATCGACATCGAGATGCCCACGCTTATGATAAAACTGTAATAGTATCGCAAGCCCGATAGAGACTTCAGCTGCGGCTAAGGTCAAAATAAAGATAAACATGACTTGTCCATCTGGATCGACCCAGCGGCTGCCTGCGACCACAAATGCCAATGCCGCGGCATTCATCATAATCTCAAGTCCCATCAGCATAAATAAAAAATTGCGTCGCACCATGACACCGCAAAGACCGATAGTGAATAGAATACCGGCCAATATTAGTCCATGGCTCATCGGTATCAGACCCAGCGTATTTTGCATCGCCATAGCCGGCTCTGCAAACCCGACTACCTCATGCGCAAAGGGGACGCTTGATACCTCCTCGGCCACACTTACTGCTTGTACCATCAGTCTAGCTCCTTACGCTTGCTACGCGGTGCTGCCACATAATCATTAGGATCAACCGTATCATAAACATAAGGCTTAGCCATTTCGGTCGCATCAGTATTATTCTCAGGTTTATCTTCATCATATTCTTTGATGCTACCTACCGAAGGGCGATAAGCTAAGCTATCATTACCGACAATCTCATCGTCATTAGACTCTTTACCTAAGTGATAAGCGGCAACCAAGGCTGCGAGCAACAATAAGGCTGCCACTTCAACGAGCATAATATACTTGGTAAATAGTACTGTACCGACTGCCTTCGCTGGGACAGTGATCCCGCCAATAACGGCGGTCTCGTCATGATTGAGACCGATCATGCCGTATAGCACTACGGCGATAATAAGCGTGAGTCCAGTTGGTATCGCCCAAGTCTTAGCATCGAGCCAACGCTCTTCGCGCGCCTCATCGGCCATGCCCAAATTGAGCATCATAATGACAAAAACGAATAGCACCATAATGGCGCCGGCATAGACCACAATCTCAAGAGCACCAGCGAAAGGTGCCCCTAAGACAAAGAAAATACCTGATAACGCTAGCAAAGTGACGATCATCGCCAAGATAGCATGTACTGGATTGGCATGAGTCACCACTCGTAGACTGGCAAAGATAGCCACTGCGCCTAGAGCATAAAACCCTACCAAATCCGGATGATTCATAAACTCCATCATGGTAGTAAACTCCTTACATCGATAGGTGCTGACTCGTTTTGCGCCGCGCCTTTTGGTTTATCGTCTACTGCCATACCTGTCACTCGGTAGTAATTATAATCAGGATATTTTCCTGGTCCTGAGATCAATAAATGCTCTTTTTCATAGACTAAGTCCTGACGCACATACTCGCCAATCTCAAAATCTGGCGTCATCTGAATCGCTGTCGTCGGACAAGCTTCTTCGCACATGCCACAAAATATACAGCGCGAGAAGTTAATACGGAAAAACTCTGGATACCAGCGTCCATCTTCGCGTTCCGCTTTTTGTAGCGAGATACAAGCTACTGGACAAGCAACCGCACATAAATTACAAGCCACACAGCGCTCATCGCCATCAGGGTCACGCGTCAATATAATACGCCCCCGAAATCTGGGCGGTACCGGTACCGGTACTTCTGGATAAAGTATAGTATCGCGTGGCCTTATGGCATGGCTATTGACCATCCACATACTACGGACAATGGTAAAGATACCGATGACCGTCTTTTTTATGGCGTTTAACATGGGATTATTATCCTTATCAGCATTTCTCTGAGTCACCTATAAGACAGCACACAGCTACAGCGTTGGCGAAAAAATCAAAATCACCAAAGCGGTAATCAATAGATTGATCAATGTAACTGGTAGACAGACTTTCCAGCCAAAGTTCATCACCTGATCATAGCGAGGACGCATCAATGAGCCCCGTGCTAAGACAAACATAGTCATAAAGAATAGCGTCTTAATCATGAACCAAAAAGCCGGCGGAATAAACGGAATATCGATATTAAAGGGTGGTAACCAGCCCCCAAAGAACAAACAAGTCATCAATGCTGAGATCAGCACTACGTTGACGTATTCGCCAATAAAGAACATTCCGAACTTCATACCTGAGTATTCAACATGATAACCTTCAGCAAGCTCTTGCTCCGCTTCCGGCTGATCAAAGGGATGTCTGTGCGTGACTGCTACCCCAGCTACTACAAAGGTTAAAAAGCCTAAAAATTGCGGAAAGATGTACCAGCCATCAATTTGTGATTCGACAATCTCGCGCAAATTAAAAGAGCCAG
This sequence comes from Psychrobacter sp. 1U2, assembly GCF_051847575.1. Taxonomy (NCBI): domain Bacteria; kingdom Pseudomonadati; phylum Pseudomonadota; class Gammaproteobacteria; order Moraxellales; family Moraxellaceae; genus Psychrobacter; species Psychrobacter sp. 1U2. The sequence goes on along the minus strand of NZ_JBPYDC010000024.1, from coordinate 33,334 downwards.
TCAAAGCGACAACGCCCATAAGCGACAAGCCCAAAAACACTTCATAGCTGATCGTTTGCGCCGCCGAGCGCAGGCCACCTAGTAAAGAAAACTTATTGGCTGAGGCCCAACCGCCAAACATAACCGCGTAAACAGCTAACCCTGCCATCGCAAAGAAGAACAGAATACCAATATCCCAATCCGCCACGCCAAGCGTCGGCGACACAGGAATAATAGCAAAAGAGGCCAAGGCGGTGAACATCGCTACCGCTGGCGCTAAGGTGAAAATAAACTTATCAGTAAATTTTGGCGTCCAATCTTCTTTAAAAAAAATCTTCAGCATATCCGCGACTAATTGTAGCGAGCCAAAAGGCCCGACGCGATTTGGACCATAGCGATCCTGCCACAATGCTAGCATCCGGCGCTCATAAACAATCATGACCGCCGCGACGATAACCACCACTAAAAAAATAACTAAGGCTTGTAAGACTAAGAACAGAATGCACCAAGTCTCAACGGTTAAGCTACTTGCCAGAAAGCTTGGCACCTCAGGAATGATACGAGTAATTTGCATATTATATCTCCTGTGTACCGCTAGTACTGACATCGTCAGCAGTAGTGACCATATCATCAGCCATGTCACCGTTTATTTTAACGCCAGCAACCGGCCCTTCAACCTTGCGTACTGAAGCCGGCATTGAGGGATGAATAATGCTCACTTGCCCAACCGGATAGCCGATACAGCCTTCTGCTAAATAATCAACCACTTGCACCGGCAGCGTCATCTGCTGCTGCTCGATATCGATAGCTAAATAATCACCAGCGCTAATGCCCCAGGCGCTCGCATCCTCAGCCCCTATACGCCAAGTCGCGATAGGTAGCTGCTCTGCAACAACCGGACTACGCGCTGCCATTATCGAGCTGGCAAATATGTTATAGATAGGCACTAGTTTTGCTTGGCCTTGCTCAATATCCGTACGGTTAGAGGCGGCCGCTTCTGGCGCCACATACTGACGCTCCACTAAGCGCTCCCCTTGATCGAAAAGACGTACGCCAGGATCGCCGCCTTTTAGGCTACCACCGACTTTGTCTTGGTATTTATTCCAAGCTTGCGGTGAGTTCCAGCCTGCCGCATTGGCAAAAGGAATCATAGAGCTAGCAGACTGCTTACCGCTATAGCCTTCCATCGAAAAGGTCAAACCAGTATCTAAGTCTTTAGGCTGCATCGGCTCATGTACTGAGATTGGCGCACGCATAGCGGTACGGCCCGAATAGCGGCGCGGCTGACGCGCTATTTTTAGACCGCTAATACGGTAATCAGCATCAGGAGCGGCATCTTTGATAGCGGCAAGCTTGGGATGGGTCGCTATCAAGGCGTTGATCACATCATCAAGCTGCGTCCAATCGACAGGCTTACCGAGTAGGCTATTATGCACTGCATGTAACCAGCGCCAGCCTTCTTTGATACTACTCATTGGGTGGTAATAATTATTATCATAGACTTGGAAGAAACGCTGCGCGCGGCCCTCACTAGACACTAGCGTGCCATCGGCTTCTGCGAAGCTGGCAGCCGGCAGCACGATATCGACATCTTTGTGCCAATCTAGCAGCTGATGGTCGAGCGCGATAACGGTTTTATCGGTTAATAGCTGGGTTAACTTGCTTGGCGCAATAGCATCGCTCAATTGGTTTTCAGCCACGACGACCACATCAAAGTCAGTCGCTAGTAGCTCTTCTACCGACTGCCCACCGAGCAAACACACGCCAATACTATTGGCATCTGGCACGGTCAAGTAAATACCGGCTTGGGCGCTATAGTTGATATTCGCCTCTTTTAACTCCAGCTCATCAGCAGGCTCACGATTGATATCTTCTTGTTCTTGTTTGTCTGTACCGGTTTCTGGTTTGGCAGGCTTAGCGGCTAGCTCTTTGTCCTCTTCAGGCTGAGCGGTCTGCGCTTGTTGCTCTGCCGCTTTGACTTTAGCATTGTGAGCTTCTACTTGTTCTTGCTCAGTCGCTTTTATACTAGTGCGTTTTTTAGTCAATACTTGCGTAATTTGCGCGGCCGCTTCAATCATAGCGTTAGAAGCTAAGCTGGTACCCGCAATAACCAAGGGCTTATCGGCTTGTATTAAGTCATATGCGATCTGCTTGGCTAACGCTTGCATGCCATCGCTATTATCGCCATCATTGTTGTCGCTGTCGGCTGAAGCTTGGCTTTGTGGTTCATCCGGATTAACTATTTGAGTTAAGTCGTCCGCTAAACCAGCAATCTCATCTGCAATCTTAAACCCTAAGCGAGTGATATCTTCCGGAGTTGCCACTACGCTTGCCTTACTGATGTCGTCGAGCTTCGTTTGGGTGACATCGACCACATAAACAGGGCTGAGCGCTCCTTGGGCAATACGCTGTACCGGCTCGGCAAGCCAAGCTTGCGTCTTAGCCGCCGCCGCCATTTTCAAACCTTTGTTTTTGGCCGCTTGCCGCACGGACAACGCCACTCGTGAGGAAGTTTGCGTGATATCTTCCCCTAATATCAGCACCGCGTCATGACTTTCGATATCAGTCATACTTGGATTATAGATGCCTTCGGTGCTCAGCACTTCGATACACTTATTGACGAGCGACTGCTGATGATGATTAAGGCCGGTTGAGAAATTGTCAAAACCGACTAGATTTTTTAGCGCAAAGTTGGTCTCTAAGCTCGCGCGCGGCGAGCCAATACCAACGATTTTTTTATCTTGGAGGCGTTTAATCGTTTCATCTAATGCATAATCGATATTGATTTTGACGTGCTTATCATTGATACGCTCAAGCGCTTGGGTTGGGCGATCTGCGCGGTTGACGTAACCATAGCCAAAACGGCCTCTATCACATAAGAAATAACGATTGACCTCGCCGTTATAACGGTTCTCAATCCGGCGCAGCTCACCATAACGCTCGCCAGGTGAGATGTTGCAACCGGCTGAGCAGCCATGACAGATACTTGGTGCGTACTGCATATCCCACTTACGGTTGTAACGCTCAGAGTGCGTCTTATCTGTGAACACGCCAGTTGGGCAGACTTCGGTTAAGTTACCCGAAAACTCACTTTCAAACTGCCCGTCTTTTTCACGGCCGAAATAGACTCGATTATTAGAAGAGAACACCCCTAAATCTTCGCCGCCGGCATAGTCTTTATAAAAACGTACGCAGCGATAGCAAGCGATGCAGCGGTTCATCTCGTGACCAATGAAAGGGCCAAGCTCTTGATTATGGTGAGTGCGCTTAGTGAAGCGATAACGGCGCGTATTATGACCGGACATATACGTCATATCTTGTAAGTGGCAATGCCCGCCTTCTTCACAAGTCGGGCAATCATGCGGATGGTTGGTCATTAGTAGCTCAACCATCGACTTGCGAAAGGCTTTTGCCTCATCATCCGTCACCGAGATATACATATCATCGCCTGGCGCGACCATACAGGACATCACCAGCTTACCTTTGCCTGCCTCTAGGTCCTCTTTACTTTGATACTGCTTGACGGCGCACTGACGACAAGAGCCCACTGAGCCTAATGCCGGATGATAACAAAAATACGGCACATCAATGCCAAGTGATAGGCACGCTTGCAATAAGTTATCCGCGCCATCAACTTCGACAGTGGTTCCATCAATATGTATGACTGCCATGCCGTTCTCCTTATTTTGCTACTGGCTGTGAGTTACCTGCAGCCTCAATCACATCTTCGCCTACCGCCTGAGCAATCTTACTATCGAACTCAGGACGGAAATATTTGATCGCACTCATCAGCGGTTCCATAGCACCAGGAGCGTGAGCGCAGAAAGTCTTACCAATCCAAAGATCGCGAGTCAAACCTTCAAGCTTTTCCACATCACCGACTTGCCCTTCGCCATCGTTGATAGCAGTAAGTAGCTTGACGCCCCAAGGTAGACCGTCACGGCACGGCGTACAAAAGCCACAAGATTCGCGCTGAAAGAAAATCTCAAGGTTGCGCAGCAGCGGTACCATATCTTGCGCTTCATCGACGACCATAAGTAGACCTGTGCCCATACGGCTACCGGCTTTTTGAATGGTATCAAAATCGACAATAGTATCTAAATGCTCAGCAGTTAAAAAATCAGTGGAAGCGCCGCCTGGTAACCAAGCTTTAAGCGTACGCCCCTCCTGCATACCCCCTGCAAAATCATCAATAATCTCGCGCGCGGTATAACCAAATGGCAGCTCCCAAAGTCCTGGGTCATTGACCAGACCTGAGCAGCCAAATAGTTTTGTACCCGGAGTCTCAACCACGCCTTTGATCTTCGATAGGTCTTGATACCATTTACTACCGTGCAGAATAATAGCCGAGACGTTATGTAAGGTCTCAACGTTATTGACGATAGTTGGTCTGCCCCAAGCGCCAGCAACTTGTGGAAAAGGCGGCTTAGTACGAGGATTAGCGCGGCGACCTTCTAAAGAGTTCAGTAGCGCCGTCTCTTCACCGCAGATATAACGGCCAGCGCCTGTATGCACATGCAAATCAAAGCTAAAGTCTGAGCCTAGAATATTATCACCGAGTAGGTTATTAGCGCGCATCTCATCGAGCGCCGCATTTAGACGCTCGGCTGCTAATATATACTCGCCGCGAATAAAGATATAACCCGCTGTCGCTTCAATGGCATAAGCCGAGATAAGCATACCTTCGATAAGCTGGAACGGTAGACGCTCCATAAGCAGTCTATCTTTGAAGGTGCCAGGCTCCATCTCATCAGCGTTACAGACTAAGTAGCGCGGCCCGCCATCATTCGGCGCCATTAGCGACCACTTGATACCAGCGGGGAAACCAGCACCGCCGCGACCTTTTACTACCGCTTCTTTGATAGTACTCAGTGTATCGCCAGCGGATTGATTCAGCGCCATCTTTAGCGCTTCAAAACCGCGCAGGGACTCATAAGTGGCCAGATCCAACACGGCGTCATGGTGTGCAAGCCGCCACGTCAAAGGTTTGGTTTCGCTGGTTGCTGTGGCTTTATCACCATAAACAGGAATGCGCTGCTCATTTAACTGGCTTGGGGCTTTACCTTGGTGACGCTGGGCAATTTGCTCTGCAACTGATAATCTCATGCGTATAGCTCCAATAATTGCGCGACTTCATCAGGTTGTACTGGGCCATAGGTATCTTCATCGATCAATACCGCTGGACCTTTATCACAGTTACCTAGACAACAAATCGGTAAAATAGTAAAGCGACCATCAGCAGTAGTTTGACCATACTCAATACCTAGCTCGGCTCTAAAAGCGGTGGATAGCGCCTCATAGCCTGTTAGATAACAAGATACCGAATCGCAAATAAGAATCACATGACGGCCGACCGGCTGCCGATAAATACGATTATAAAAAGTGGCGACGCCCTCGATATCAGTCACCGGAATCTCTAAAATATTAGCGATAGCGTTGACCTGCGCATCATCTACCCAGCCATTGCGTTTTTGCACAATTTTAAGCGCATCCAAAGACGCGGAGCGCGCTTGTGGATAATGATGCATAAAATCATGAATAGCGGCAATCTCGTTTGTCGTCAAAATGCTGGCGACATCTACCTTCGGCGTTTTATCAGAAACAATCTTCATAATCTTCTATTCTATCCTCACTCATCACGCTGCGCCCTAAGGCTCATATCATACTATTGCAGCGGTTTGGTGTGCCTGTTGGCGATAATATCAATGTTGCTTGTTTTTACTTTACTTTACTATTTCTCTGTCTTTACTAGTCTTTTAACGGCTTAAACTTATCATTTAACATGATTAGCGATCACAATCCGCCATGACGATATCGATAGAGGCTAAGTACATGATAGCGTCTGAGACTAGCGAGCCATTAATCACCGATGGCATCTGCTGTAAGTGTGCAAATGTCGGCGTACGAATACGTGTACGGTAGCTCATCGTCGAGCGATCCGAAGTAATATAATAGCTATTTAGACCTTTAGTGGCCTCAACGATAGTCGCGCACTCACCCGCTGGCATGACTGGACCCCAAGAGACGGACAAGAAGTGATTAATCAAGGTCTCGATATCATTTAAGGTACGATCTTTTGGCGGGGGTACGGCTAGCGGATGGTCTGCCTTATACGGCCCTTGCGGCATATGATCCATACACTGACGGATGATACGCATAGATTGGCGCATCTCCTCAATTTTGATCATACAACGATCATAAGCATCACCGTTATAGCCAATGGGTATCTCAAAATCAAAGTTCTCATAACCCATATAAGGTCGTGCTTTACGTAGATCAAAATCGACCCCAGTCGCACGCAGACCGGCTCCAGTCACGCCCCAAGCAAGAGCTTGCTTGGCATCATACTGAGCCACGCCTTGCGTACGGCCTTTGAGCACACTGTTCTGTAGCGCCGCTTTGACATATTCGTCCAAACGCTTAGGCATCCACTCTAAAAACTCGCGTACCAGTCGCTGCCAACCACGCGGTAGATCATGCGCAGTACCACCAATGCGGAACCAGGCCGGATGCATACGATAGCCTGTTACCGCTTCGATAACGTCATAAGCTTTTTGGCGATCGGTAAACATATAAAACACCGGCGTCATCCCACCGGCATCCTGAATGAAGGTACCAACATAGAGTAAGTTATTAGTAATCCGGAAAAACTCGCTCATCATCACCCGGATAGTCTGCGCGCGATCAGGGATGGTAATTCCAGCGAGCTTTTCAACCGACATAATGTACGGCAGCTCATTCATCACTCCGCCAAGATAATCGATGCGGTCGGTATAGGGAATATAAGAGTGCCAAGTCTGACGCTCAGCCATCTTCTCAGCGCCGCGGTGATGGTAGCCGATGTCTGGAATACAATCGATCACCTCTTCGCCATCGAGCTGTAGTACCAACCGGAACGCACCATGCGCAGAAGGATGGTTAGGGCCGATGTTCAAGAACATAAAGTCCTCATCGCGGCCTGAGCGCTTCATGCCCCACTCTTCTGGAACGAAACGCAAGTTTTCTTGCTCATACTGCTGCTTCGCCGTGTTTAAAAAATACGGCGTAAACTCTGTCGCGCGCGCATGATACTCTTTACGTAGTGGATGACCTTCCCAATATTTTGGCAGTAAAATACGAGTCAAATGTGGATGACCGCTAAAGACAATACCAAACATATCCCAAACTTCGCGCTCATACCAGTTGGCATTGGGCCAGATTTTGGTCGCGCTAGGGAGAGTCAAGTCGTCTTCACTGAGTGCGACTTTGATACGCACATCGCTGTTGCGCTCAAGCGACATCAAGTGATAAAACACCGTAAAGTCGCTCTCTGGCAAATCACCGCGATGCTGGCGTAGGCGCTCGTCCATTGCCGATAGATCAAAGAGCATCACGTAGGGCTTTGGCAGCTTACGCAAGAATAATAAAATGTCTAGCACATCGCTGCGAGCGACCCAAACCGTTGGAATCTCATCGACGGTATGCTGCACCACAAACTTGCCTGCATACTTATGCTCCAGCTCTCTGATGACGGCTGGTACCGGTTTTATCTTAGGATTTTTGTTTTCGACTACCGTGACCATGAATGATATCTTCCTTCATTAATCATAACGTTTGAGCGGAACTGATTGATCAAAACCAAACTATGCCAAGCACAACTGCACTAAGCTTAACTGTGCTAAGTATAATAAACGAGCTAAATACTATCTGGACTACGCAAATTCTTCACCGCAATTCTATCCGCCTGCTTACGATCACGCTCAGCTGTTAGTTGTGGCTGATAAATTCCCTGATCGTTGACATGAACGCCTAGCGGGCGGCGCTCTTTGGCGATGGACTCTTGCAATAGCATGAGACCTTGAATCAGCGCCTCTGGACGCGGCGGACAGCCTGGTACATATACATCGACTGGAATGATTTTATCGACGCCCTGCACCACAGAGTAGATATCGTACATGCCACCTGAATTAGCGCAAGCACCCATTGAGATCACCCATTTCGGTTCAAGCATTTGTTCATACAGGCGCTGAATCACCGGTGCCATCTTTATAAAGCAAGTACCAGCGACGATCATGACATCGGCCTGACGGGGAGAGGCACGAATCACCTCAGCACCGAAGCGGGACAAATCATGTACCGCGGTCAAAGTGGTGGCATATTCGACATAACAACAAGAAGTACCAAAGTTAAAAGGCCAAAGTGAGTTTTTACGGCCCCAGTTGGCGGTCGAATGCACGAGTTCCTCTAGGCGGCCCATAAAAACATTTTTATGAACCTCATCCTCTAACGGATCATTGACCGTTTCACGAGTTTGAGCAGGATAGGAATCTGCATCAGGATTGGCTTTGGTTAGTGTATATTTCATACCATAAAACCTTTTATGAAGAGCAGCTAAGCGATTATAAGGTTATTTGACTCTTAAGCTTATAATGCTATGACTGCTAAAAAATAGCGGGTGTTGCCCAAGTTATCTTAAGCGGGATAACTTGCTTGCATATTAATAACACGCATAAACCGTTATGAGGATTCTTTATCTGCGGCAAAATCCACAGAAGTGATATTACCGGTGGTATTAATATGATCAATATTTTGCAGGTGACGACGATTAGCCTCAATACTATTTGAGACATTAATCTGACCTGATGACTGCGCTGGCACTTTACCGGTTGGATCGACCATCAATTCTTCAACACCGTTGAACTTGGTAATGTCTGCTAGATTGAATCCTGCAGGCGCGGCGTGTAAGCGTGCTTTTTTGCGTAGCTTATCTGCAGGTGACCAATTCATAGCCCCTAAGCTTAACTCATAGATAAGACCGACGATGAGCACACCGATGAATATCGCAGCGGCAGCAAAGCCCAGCCAGCCCGTCTCACGTACTGAGACTGAATAAGCGTATAGATACAAGGCTTCTAGATCGAAAATAACGAAGAATATCGCTACTAGGTAGAATTTGGCAGACAAACGAATGCGGGCATTGCCAGCTCCGACAACACCCGCCTCAAATACTTCTTCTTTTTGTAAGCCTTTTGAGCGCCCGCCAAGCAAGCGCGGTACGGTCAACATGAAGACAACCAGACCGATGGCGGCTAAAATAAAGGCAACTGCTGACCAACTAAAGGCAGACATGATAATACTTGCTCCTCACCCAATCGAGTGTCAGGGCTTGATGAACAACTGTTAGGACAAGGGCATTTTAATCAACCAAGATAACCACTAAGGCTATGAGCCTATATCCTCAAAACAACAGTTCTATCGAGCACCGTAACGCAGACGAAAACACAGGCTGACTGTGCTGGTAATGGCCAATTATCAAGACTATTGACGCTAAGTGGTGAAGACACAGATTTTAGATTTATCTAGCCATCGGCTCAGACAAAAGCTGGTCATCAACCCTTTTGTATAAAGTAAAAGTGAATTTATTAAATCAATATCATATTGCGACATTTAATTGATTTAATAACTCATTACCTACGTTCAATAATGGCGTGATAACTGGCGTAAACGGTTTACACACTATACGCATATCAACGCTTAAAAGCCAGTTTTTCACTGCATTGCACGGTCATTTTATATGCTACAAAATATATCAATCCATCCACCGTTCATGTTACAGCATTTTTACCCTCTTCCTTAAACGCGCTAGTTTTGCTAGCCAACTTCCCTATCCCTAGATCTCAAAGCATTGCAACTGACAGTACGGATAAACTGGTTATATCTTTATTTAAAAACGGCCGCTCAAAGCTAGCTTAAGCGTCGAGAATACGCCGCTATTGTAAACCAAATTCCCCCAATTGCAACCTGCCAAGTATGACGAGACGAATGAATAAAAAAAAGAGCAAACCTTACATCGGTCTGCTCCTTTTAAATGATAGTTATCTTTTATGTACTCAATATTTTTATAAACTCACAAATAATAAGTAGTGTTTATTGGTTAATGACATCGACATCTTTTGGCGGTGTGAATTTAAACTGGCCACTGCTTATACTAGGGTTGAGTTTAATATTACTAAACTTGATAGAAGTGGTTTGTCCCAAATTATCATTGAGTACCATCATCACCGGCTTACCACCACTAAAGCTCATAGATAAGTTTTTGAAGCTAGCATCACCCGCTTTTGGATAGAGCACATAGTAATTTTTATTCGCATAAGGCTGAGTGATTTTGAAATTTTGCGCAATCTTACTAGGATCACCTGACAATAATAGCGCAGGCGTATTACCCACTTGGCTATCTACCGTCTGCTTAGTCGCTTGCTCTAAATCCTTATCATAAACCCACATAGTGCTGCCATTAGCGACGATGAGCTGCTGAGACGGTGATTTTGTCTCCCAGCGGAAGTTATTTGGACGCTGAACGCTCATTGAGCCTTTAAAAGTACCGCTATTCGCGCCTTTTGTGGTTTGTGAAAAATTAGCGCTCATGCTTTTTGTATTAGTTAACAAGTTATTTAAGCGCTTCGCGGCTTGCAGACTATCTGCAGGAGCAGCATTTGCCGTTTGGGTTAGCGCGACTATAGGCGCAGCCACCCCCAAACTGGTCATCAGCACGCCTGCTAATGCGCCACTCATTAACTTTTGTTTTACACTTGTCTTCTGAATAGGGGTTGTCATAATATTCCTCTCTAAATATATAAAATAAAAATGAGTCATCATTTAGTTTTTAATGATAAATCTTACTAGCACCAGCTCTTTTGTGTTGTCATTGATTTTGCATACTTATGTTTTTTGGACAGCTGTTTTTTGAGCCACGCTATTAAACAATGAAGACAGTCTGCCAGTTTTTTTATTACACGCCTAGACATGATTTGCAATAATTACTACGCCTGCCATACACGCTTGTAACCGATATAAAGGCTAATTATTAAAGTCCAGCCATAAAAAAACCCTACTACCAAATAGGCAATAGGGAGTTTTTAATCATTTAACCACTAGCGAATTTTTTCTCAAAAAGACGTAGGCGATAGCAATGATTAGGCGTTTTCAACCATCACATAACGACGGTTAAACTTACCTTTAGTTGCGAACTTTACCACACCATCATTTAGGGCAAATAAAGTATGGTCGCGGCCCATGCCAACGCCTTCGCCGGCGTGGAATTCTGTACCACGTTGACGAACGATGATGTTACCAGCAGTGATGGTTTGACCACCAAAGATTTTCACACCAAGCATTTTTGGGTTTGAGTCACGACCGTTACGGGTTGAGCCGGCAGCTTTTTTATGTGCCATGGATAATTCTCCTTGTTAATATGACTTATCACTGATGTGATAACTCTTAAGCTTTTAGTGCGCTATGTACTATTAATATTTATGATCAATAATCAATATTAGCGATCAATAATCAATATTAGCTAATTAAGCATTAATCGCTTTGATTTTTAACAAGGTGTACCACTGGCGGTGACCTTGCTCTTTGTGATAATGCTTACGGCGGTTGTGCTTGATGATACGGATTTTTTCGCCGCGGCCATGTTCAACCACTTCCGCTTCTACGCTCGCGCCATCAACAACTGGTTGACCGACTTTCACGTTATCGCCATCGACAACCATTAAAACGTCTTCAAACTTGATTGTTTCGCCTTTCTCTGCTTTAAGCAATTCAACTCTTAGCAATTCGTCGGCTACTACACGGTGCTGCTTACCACCACTTTTAATTACTGCGTACATTGTCTGACTCCGTTTAACCCGTGTGCCGTGGTAGATATTATACCTACGCTTCAATAACGAACACGACAGGGAAAAATTAAAGGCGCTATTTTACGTTTTCTTAGCGATAAAAGCAAGCCGCTTATCTTATTTTAGGACAGCGCATTATGTCTTATCCTCTTAATAACTCCTTAACGACTACAGTGATAGCTCACTTAGCCTCAAGATAATAGCACTATCAGCGTTAAGCTCAGCATTATAACTCATTGAATCAATAACATACAGCTTATTTTATCCAACACTCACCCTCGCTTCTATTGAACTAGCTTTGTAGCTATTACATAGGTATTGCATAGCTATGACGTTATCTTATCGATAGCAGTAAGTTGTCTGTTGCCTAGCGATTGAAAGCAATAACACATATTAGTCACCAATTAACCAAATAGGCTGTGCTATTATAGGCAAATCTTGAAACCCACCCAATAAATACGACTCTTTATTATGACCAGCACTTCTTTATCTTCTTCAGACCTTGCCTCTCAAGCGCCTAGTTATACCGACATTCAAAGTATCGTTGCCAATGATTTTGACATTATGGATAAGCAAGTCTTTGGTAGTCTCAACTCTAAAGTTCAGCTGGTGATGAGTGTCTCGCAGCATGTCATTAATGCCGGTGGCAAGCGTATGCGCCCGCTCATTACCTTGTTGTGCGCGCGTATGTTTAACGATGCGCCAAGCGAACAAGCGATGCATCTCGCCGCCATTACCGAGATGCTACATACCGCCACTTTAGTACACGATGATGTCATTGACGAATCCGGTCAGCGCCGCGGCAAGCCAACCGCTAATGCTACTTGGGATAATGCCACTGCAGTATTAGTGGGTGACTATTTGATCGCCCGCGCCTTTAACTTATTGGTAGGGTTTCAAAGCTTACCGCTATTGCAGCTCTTCTCTGATGGCACTTGTGATATCGCTGAAGGTGAAGTACTTCAATTACAACATCAGCATAACCCAGCGGCGACAGAGACCGACTATCTCAATATTATCGACGGTAAAACCTCGCGCCTATTTATGATGGCAACTCAAGGCGCGGCTATCTTGCAAGGACAAGAGCAGCATCTACAAGCCTTAGCCGACTTCGGTCAGCATTTTGGTAATGCCTTTCAGATCATCGATGACGTGCTTGATTACAGCGGCGATAGTGAGCTGATGGGCAAAAACTTAGGTGATGACCTCAGTGAAGGTAAGCCAACACTACCGACTATCAAAGCGCTTGAGCTACTCAAAGACAGTGATAAACAAGGTTATGAGCAGCTGCGCATCGCCGTACAGACGGGGAAAACACCAAATGCTGAGCAGCTTATCGAATTAGTACGTGGTTCTGGCTCATTAGCTTATTGTACCCAGCGGGCTTTAGAAGAGACCAGATTGGCGCAGCAAGCGCTAAGCACTCTACCTGATAATCGCTATCGTCAAGGCTTGTATCAGCTGACAGAACTGGCTAGCGCACGATTACTATAGTATATGGTGAAATCAGCTTTGTTTTGGGGCTGTAGCATCAGTACTTATAATCAGCTTAGTAGCATTGGCAATCCTTTTACTTGTGCTAATACTATAATAGCGTAAGCAACCCCTTAACATTAGTGGTCACATTTAGGGGTTGCTAAAACGTTTGCTTTGGTGGCAACGTCCGCCGGTATCTCTTAAGTTTAGGAAACTCTATCTTGTTGAGGTTTTTTAACAAAACTTAACAATCCTCTGACATCTCACTTGTTGCATACTTATGTTAGCCGTTTTTGTAGGCAGGCTTTTATTTATAAGGTCTAATAACAAACTCTTACTGAGATTACGCAAAGCTAAAACTCGTTATTATGTTTTTTTGGCTTGACTGTGGGGTAAACCCTATAGTTTATAATAGCGCATTAAATTTACTTGACGTCATATACTTAGCTAGCGGTACTGCCCTACTTATCAATAGAGTCTTGTTTTTCGTTGCAAACTTCTATGCAGTTTATTATTACTCTTTTTATTATTACTCTTTGAAAAATAAGCTATTTTCTGGTTATGATACGATCTACCTATTTGTTTTTTTATTCTAAATTTCTACTACTCTACCGAGGACCTTGATGAAGCATTCTTATCTTGCGCTTGTAATAGCATCTGTACTATCGGCTACAGTACTGGTCGGCTGTGACAAAAACGAAGACGCCGCTGCGGGTGAAAACGCCCAGCAGCAGATGCCACCCGCTGTCGTCAACGTCCAAACTGTCAGCTTCGATACCGTGCCTCAAGTCCAGACTTTCTCTGGTCGTACTACCGCCTATCAGACGGCTGATGTGCGTCCCCAAGTCAGCGGCGTCATTGAAGAAATACTGTTCCGTGAAGGCAGCAACGTCAAAGAAGGCCAACCGCTTTATCGCATTAATACTGACAACTACACTACCTCTATTACTAGTGGTCAAGCGGCGGTCGCGCAAGCTCAAGCCAACCGTCAAACCGCAATCGCTAACAATGCCAATGCTAAAGCAGAGTTGGCTAGTCGTCAGGCGTCACTAGCGCAAGCGGTAAATGACTTTCAGCGTTTAAAAGGGCTAGTTGAAATTGACGCTATCTCCAAGCAGCAGTATGATCAAGCGCAAACTCAGGTACGTACGGCGCAAGCGGCGTTAGAGAGTGCTCGCGCTGCTGTTGGTCAAACTCAAGCAGGTATTGCAAGCGCTGAAGCGGGGATCAAAACCGCGCAATCAAGCTTAGACGCTAGTGCCTTAGATCTTAATCGTACTATCGTGCGCGCGCCGCTGACCGGTCGTAGTGACCGCTCAAGCGTCACCGCAGGAACTTTAGTTAATGCCAGTCAAGCGGAGCCTTTAGTGACGATTTCGCGCTTAGATCCTATCTATGTCGATATCAGTCAGTCTTCATCTGAGCTCTTGCAACTACGCCAGCAAATCGCTGAAGGCAAAGCGCAAGCCGGTATGAACTCTGTCGAGCTGGTACTAGAAGACGGCTCAGTGTATCCAGTGCGTGGCAAGCTGGCGCTATCAGAAGCAAAAGTAGATCAATCCACGGGCGCTGTGACCCTACGAGCGATATTCCCAAATCCTAACAATGTGCTGTTGCCAGGTATGTATGTTTCAGCGCGTCTGACTCAAAGCGTCATTCCTAATGCAGCACTCATACCGCAGAGCGCTGTGATGCGTACGCCTAAAGGCGATACACAAGTCTATATCGTTGATGAAAACAATAAAATCCAAGTCCGTCCCGTTACGATTAACGGTACTTATGATGGTCAATGGGTGGTCACCGATGGCTTAAGTAGTGGTGATAAGCTAGTAGTCATAGGTGGCTCTAAAGTCAAGCCTGAGCAGGAGGTCGTGGTTAAGCCCCTAGAAAATGCTAATGGAGCTCCCGCGCCTGCAAACGCGCCTAATGCCAAAACACCACAGCAAGCTGCCAAAGCAGTAGCTGATGATACTTCTGAGCAGGACACTGCTACCACCGCTAATTAATTCCATTCAAAGATAGGAAGACCTAGGGATATACTATGTCACGTTTTTTTATTGATCGCCCTATTTTTGCATGGGTCATGGCTATTTTGGTCATGCTCATCGGGGTAATCTCGGTTATTAATTTGCCGATTGAGCAGTATCCGCGTATCGCACCGCCCACCGTTTCTGTTAGTGCCACTTATCCTGGTGCAAACGCGCAAACGGTCGAGAACTCTGTGGTGCAAATTATTGAACAGCGCATGAAAGGTCTTGATGGGCTGATGTACATCTCCTCATCAAGCTCCTCGAACGGTAGTGCGTCAGTGACGTTAACCTTTGAGAACGGTACCGACTCTGATACGGCGCAAGTACAAGTTCAAAACAAACTACAAGCCGCGATGAGCGCGTTGCCTGAGGCCGTACAGCGTCAAGGTGTCAACGTCAATAAATCCTCTAGCAGCTTTTTGATGGTGCAAGGCTTTATCTCAGAAGACGGAAGCATGGATCGCGCTGATATTGCCGATTACATCAACTCAAACGTCGTCGATCAGCTCAGCCGTGTGGAAGGCGTGGGTGAAGTCCAAGTATTTGGTTCCTCTTATGCCATGCGCATTTGGTTAGATCCTGCGCGCTTGCGTAGTTATAACATGATGCCATCCGACGTGGTCAGTGCAGTACGAGCGCAGAACGCGCAAGTTTCAGCCGGTCAGCTAGGACAAGCTCCAGCCGACACCGATCAGCAGGTTATCAATGCGACCGTCAGTGTACAAAGCTATCTGCAGACTCCTGAAGAATTTAGAAATATCCTATTGAAAACCGATAGCTCAGGCGCGCAAGTGCGTCTAGGTGACGTAGCAGATGTGGAGATTGGTAGTGAAAACTATAGCGTTATCTCATTGTATAACGGTCAAGAAGCTGCCGGTCTAGGGATATCCTTGGCAGGCGGAGCAAACGCGCTTGAAACCCGTGAAGCGGTAGGCGCGCGTATGGCGGAGCTTGAAGCCAACTTCCCGGCAGGTCTAACCTCTGTTGTTCCTTACGATACCACGCCGTTTGTGCGCTTATCTATCGAACAAGTCGTAATGACGCTACTCGAAGCTATTGCGCTCGTGTTCATTGTAATGTTCTTATTCTTGCAGAACTGGCGCGCAACCATTATTCCTACTCTTGCCGTGCCTGTGGTCTTGCTAGGTACTTTTGCTGTGCTTTATATCGCAGGCTTTAGTATCAACGTCTTGACTATGTTTGCGATGGTACTCTCCATCGGTCTACTGGTCGATGATGCGATCGTTGTCGTCGAGAACGTCGAGCGTATTTTGGAAGAAGATCCTGATATCTCCATTAAGGATGCCACTATCCAATCGATGGGCGAGATCAGTAAGATCGTTATCGGTATTGCGCTGATCCTATCTGCAGTATTTGTACCGATGGCTTTCTTTGGGGGCTCAACAGGGGTCATTTACCGTCAGTTCTCCATTACTTTGATCACTGCGATGGTGCTCTCAGCGCTAGTTGCTCTTATCTTTACCCCTGCCCTCTGTGTGACTTTGCTCAAACGTAGCAAAAGCCACGAAAAAGGCAATGAGGAAAATCAAAAAGGCTTCTTTGGCTGGTTTAACCGTAGCTTTTTCAAACTCAGCCGCTCTTATGAAAAAACGGTTGGTAAAAGCATTCGCTTCAAATGGCTATATCTGATTGCTTATGCCGCTATCATCGGTATTATGGCAGTGGTGTTCTTGCGTATTCCAGGCTCGTTTTTGCCCGAAGAAGACCAAGGTATTATGTTTACCTTAGTGCAGCTACCAGCAGGCTCAACCCTTGATCAAACTCAAGACGTCCTCGATAAAGTAAGCGACTATTACGATACCCAAGAGACAGATAATATTGCCTCAGTGTTTACCATCGCCGGCTTTAGTTTTGCGGGTAGTGGTCAAAACATGGGGCTTGCCTTCGTGCGTTTAACCGATTGGGACGAGCGCCCTGGCGAAGAGAACACCGCACAAGCGGTGGCAGATCGAGCGATGGGGTATTTCTTTACTCAGTTAAATGAAGCGCAAGTTTTTGCTATCGTACCGCCTGCGATTACTGAGCTTGGTAATGCTAGTGGTTTTGATTTAATGATACAAGATGTGGGTAATCTCGGTCATGACGGCCTGCTCGAAGCCCGTAATATGCTGCTAGGTATGGCCAGCCAGAACGAAAATGTGGCAGGCGTACGTCCTAATGGTCAAGAAGATGCGCCGCAGCTTAAAGTCAATATCAATCAAGAACAAGCCGCCGCTTATGGTCTGTCTTTAGGCAGTATCAATAGCGTCATCTCTACCGCTTGGGGTTCTAGCTACATCAATGACTTTATCGACCGTGGTCGTATCAAGCGCGTCTTTATCCAAGGCGAGCCAAGTAGCCGTACCAACCCTGACGATATCGGCAAATGGTATGTGCGCGGTGATACTGGCAACATGGTCTCATTCGATGCCTTCTCAAGCAGTGAGTGGCAATCAGGCTCTCCGCGTTTGACTCGTTATAACAGCTTACCTTCGATGAACATTCAGGGTAATGCCGCGCCTGGCCTTAGTACCGGTGAAGCAATGACAGCTATGGAAGACATGATCAGTCAGCTGCCTGAAGGTATTGGTTATGAATGGACTGGACTGTCATTAGAAGAACAAAAATCAGGCGCGCAGGCTCCTATGCTTTATGCACTATCGATTCTAGTGGTCTTCTTATGTCTAGCTGCTCTTTATGAGAGCTGGTCTATTCCTTTCTCTGTTCTGCTGGTTATTCCGCTTGGGGTATTGGGTGCTGTCATCTTTACTTGGCTGCGAGGGTTTAACAATGACATCTACTTACAGGTTGGTCTATTAACCGTGGTAGGCTTGTCCGCCAAAAACGCCATCTTGATTATTGAGTTTGCTAAAGAGCATCAAGAAGAAGGCTACAGTCTCAAAGAGGCGGTAATGACCGCAGCGCGTCAACGTCTACGCCCGATCATTATGACCTCTTTAGCCTTTGGCCTCGGTGTCGTACCGCTATACATCTCAACGGGTGCCGGTTCTGGTAGTCAGAACGCTATTGGTACTAGTGTAGTGGGCGGCGTTATCACCGCAACCTTCTTAGGTATCTTCTTCATTCCTATCTTCTACGTTTGGGTACGCAGCATGTTCCCTTACAAAGGCAATGAAGCTCATAATGGTAAAGGTGATGATAACAATCATCCAAATGGTGGCAGCGGTAATAATGGAGGGGACGATGATCCTACTCCGCCTGCCCCAAGAGAAGATAAGCAACCATTAACTCCTTCTACGAGTTATCAGCCTATAAGCCTTGGAGATAATACACAATGAGTTCTCAATTCTTAACCTCTAACTCAGCTGTAAAAGCGATAAGCTTTAAAAATTTGCTAGCTACTGGTAAATCATCGCGCCTGCTTGGATTGAGCGTGCTGGCGCTGAGTATGGCAGCTTGTAACACTATCCCTAAAGCAGATACGAGACCAGTTCTTGCTGAGCCTAACTTGCCGATTGAGCAGGCTTATGGCGCTTTTGGTGCTGAAACTATCAGCACCTCTGAACAGCCTAGTATCGCCGGTCAACGCTGGCAAGATTTTTATAGCGATGAGCGTCTAAAAGGTTTGATTGCCTTAGGCCTTACCAATAATAAAGATTTTGAGAGTGCTCGTTTAGCTATCGAAAAAGCGCGAGCGCAGTATCGTATTACTGATATTAATGATTTGCCGACTATCAATGGTCAAGCAGACTACTCACGCCAAAGTCAATCCTCCCCGCGTGTTGACACGCCTTTTGGTAGTACTGGTGGTAGACAGACGACGGATAGCTATAGCGTTAATCTTGGCCTTGCTAGTTATGAGCTTGATTTTTGGGGCCGTATTGATAGCCTAAAAGATCAGGCGTTACAAAGATTTTTGTCAACGACAGCTGCCAAAGACTCTATTCAAATCAGTTTAATTAGTAATATTGCGCAGAGCTACGCCAATCTAAGCTATAGCTTGGCACAGCTCAAATTAGCAGAGGCAACGGTGGAGAGCCGTGAGAGATCTTTATTCATCGCGGATAAACGCTTTGAGGCGGGTATCGATCCCAAACTGCCCTCTCTGCAATCTGCAGCAGCTTTAGAGAATGCCAAGCTTGCGGTACTACGTGCTCAAAGCAGCATTTTGACCTCAAGAAATGCGCTACAGTTTTTGATAGGCTCGCCAGTACCCACTGAGCTTATTCCGGCACCTGCGGTTAGCAATATTACTAATCATGAAGTGTTTAGTGCCGGTCTGCCTAGTGAGCTGCTACGTTATCGTCCTGACGTCTTGCAGGCGGAGTACGATCTAAAGGCAGCTGGTGCAAATATCGCTGTTGCCCGCGCCGCTTATTTCCCAACCATAAGCTTGGCTAGTAGTGTTGGTGTCCGTAGTGATGGCTTGAGCGACTTATTCGATAGTGATGCGTTTGGCTGGTCATTTGGTCCTAATATTAGTGTTCCTATCTTTGATGCTGGGCGCTTGGATGCTAACTACGACGTGGCAAAAGTTGAACGTGAACAAACGCTTGCCAGCTACGAGCGCTCGATTCAAACAGCGTTCCGTGAGGTGTCCGATGTTCTCGCTACTCGCGCAACTCTAGGCGAGCAGCTTGCGGCGCAGTATCGTCTGCAAGATAACTTCGATCAGACTTATGAAATCGCTGATGCGCGTTTTAAAGCCGGTATCTCAAACTATCTAGATGTCCTCGATGCTCAGCGCTCCTTGTTCTCCACTCAACAAGGTATTCTAGATTTAGAACTACAAAAGCTCATCAGTCAAATCGAGCTGTATCAAGCGCTTGGTGGCGGTGCAAATCTCGATACCCCTGTCGCTATTCCAGTTCCGCAATATACTAATTTGGCACAAATTGGTACTGTATTGACCAAAGATGCTGAGTCGCAAGCGGCTTATGCTATCGATGCGGCGAGCTCAGCACAAGTGGCGACAGTACCAGAAGCAGTCGCTATCAAACAAGCGCAAACGCCTGCAACTGCTGAGTTTGAGCCGACTGCGATTGTCGATATCGATAACGACAATGATGCAGATGCAGCGGTTGGGGTATTGATTCAAGAGACGCCTGTAGAGCAAGTTCCGGTCACTGAGACTATAGAGCCTTAGAGACTAAAGCGACCCCACAAGGTCTTGAATAAAAGCAGCTGAATTATTCATTTTACTACAATTGGCTCTACCATCTTGGTAGGGCTTTTTGTTGTTATGTGCTACCTTTAACCATATGTCATGTTTGATAATATAGACTGAACCAAAATAAAATAAGGAAAACTAATGACTTATACTTTTAATCGTCAATTCCCTGAGACTCGCCTGCGCCGCTTGCGTTATAACGATAATGTGCGTGCGATGATTCGTGAAGTAGAGCTACACCCCAAGCACTTTATTGCCCCAGTCTTCGTTTTAGAAGGCAGTAATCAGCGCGAAGCGGTCGCTAGTATGCCGGGGGTTGAGCGCTTATCAATCGATTTGTTGATTAATTATGCAAAGGAATTACTAGCAGAGGGTGTGACAACTATTGATATCTTTCCCGTCATCGATAACTCACTAAAAACCCCTGATGGTAAGTCAGCCTATGATGAGAACGGACTGAGCGCGCGTGCAGTAAAAGCGCTCAAAGACGCACTACCAGAGATGGTAGTGATGACTGATGTGGCGCTCGACCCTTATACCTCACATGGTCAAGACGGTCTACTCGACGACAGCGGTTATGTGGTCAACGACGAGACGGTAGAAGTACTGGTCAAACAGGCTTTAGTCCATGCGCGCGCCGGCGCAGATATCATCTCGCCAAGCGATATGATGGATGGTCGTATCAAAGCAATGCGCGATGCGTTTGAAGCGGAAGGTTTTGTTAATACCGCTATCATGGCCTACTCGGCTAAGTACGCTTCTGCCTACTATGGTCCGTTTCGTGATGCAGTCGGTAGTGCCGGTAACTTAAAAGGCGGCCACAAAAAACAATACCAGATGGATTTTGGGAACCGCGCTGAGGCTTTGCACGAAGTAGCGATGGATATTAATGAAGGCGCGGATATGGTAATGATTAAACCCGGTCAGCCCTATCTTGATCTGATCCGTGAAGTCAAAAACACCTTTGGCGTACCGACCTTTGCTTATCAAGTCTCAGGCGAATACGCCATGCATATGGCGGCGATTCAAAACGGCTGGCTGACTGATGCGGTAATCTTAGAATCTTTGATTGGCTTTCGCCGCGCCGGTGCTGATGGCATCTTGACCTATTTTGCGTTAGAGGCTGCTCGCCAATTGAATAACGCTTAATATTAAGTCTATATTAAAACTAACAAAACAAAAGTAGCGCTAACTGACTCTATTCGGTTAGCGCTTTTCTTTAAGTGTTTTTCAGGTTTTCGTTACAGTCAGTCGCGCAAATACTTTCAAAATACCACTTTTAGCCATTTCATATAACAAGATATTATGAATAAATAGAATATAAAAAGACTGTTATATAAACGCTTCTTTCATCACCTCCTCCCAAAAGTAAGCGCTTTTGCTTTATAATAGCTCACCTAATTTTGATAGCACTCATTTGGCTATCTGCCGAATTTTATTACTAAAATTAGTGAACCCCTTCTATCTTGCGTTCGTAACCTCTGTCCAAAAGGTAATCTATGAGTCAACTCAATCCTCGACAACAAGAAGCCATGCTCTATGTCTCAGGGCCGCTACTGGTATTGGCAGGCGCAGGCTCAGGTAAAACCTCAGTGATTACTCGTAAGATTGCTTATCTTATCGAAGAATGTAACATGCCCGCCGAGCGTATTACCGCCGTGACCTTTACCAATAAAGCGGCGCGCGAGATGAAAGCGCGGGTCAGTAAACTACTGCCTAGCGAAAAAACCCGCGGGCTGACTGTCTCAACCTTTCACCAATTTGGTCTGCAGTTTCTACGTTATGAGCTGATTCATACCCCGCTAAAAGGTAACTTCTCGATCATGGATAGCGATGACAGCAAGCGCTTGCTCATGGAGCTGATGATGCGCGATAATTTATCAGGCGCTGAGAGTCGTGAGCTAGTGGGTAAAGCCATCAAAATGATCTCCGATTGGAAAAATGATCTGGTCGAACCTGAGCAAGCGATGGAAACGCTTGATGATCCAGAAGATATGATTTTTGCTACGTTATATGCGCTTTATGAGCGTAATTTGCGTGCTTATAACGCCGTTGATTTTGACGATTTGATTGTACTGCCGACGAAGATACTGCGTGAAAATCGCGAGCTCCGTGATAAGTGGCAAAACCGTATTCGCTACTTATTAGTCGATGAGTATCAAGATACCAATACCGCGCAGTATGAAATGATTAAATATCTCGTTGGGCCGCAAGGTCGCTTTACGGTAGTGGGCGATGATGACCAGTCTATCTACGCTTGGCGCGGCGCAAAACCTGAAAATATGGCGCTACTCAAAGAAGATTTTCCGAAACTCAAAATCGTCATGCTCGAGCAAAATTATCGCTCAACCAGTCGCATTTTGACTTCGGCTAACGCGGTCATTACTAATAATGAGCATTTATTTGAGAAAAAGCTGTGGTCAGATAAAGGTCAAGGCGAGAAGATTCGCATTATTAACTGCCGCAATGACGATGATGAAGCCGAGCGCGTGGCTAAAGAAATCGCCACCCATAAACTACGCTTTGGCAATGAGTGGGAAGATTACGCGGTGCTGTATCGCAGTAACTTTCAAGCGCGGATGTTAGAAGCTAACTTACGTCAATTACAGATTCCTTATAAGCTCTCAGGCGGTCAGTCCTTTTTTGCGCGTAGTGAAATCAAAGATATCATGGGTTATTTGCGTCTTATCTTAAACCCTGAAGATGACAGCGCGTTTTTGCGCATTATTAACACGCCTAAGCGCGGTATGGGTCCAGCCACTTTAGAAAAGCTGGGTTTATTTGCGCAGGAGCATAGTATCTCACTACTCGCCTCTTGTACCCACGGCGGGCTGACGCATGTCTTGCCGAGCAAAGCTTATGGCACACTAAAAGAGTTTGGCGACTTTATCGAGCATTATACCCGTGAGCTTGATCAGCATCCTGATCCGGTGCCTATCGTTCGGCAAATGATTGACGAGACCGGTTATGTCGATGTGGTGCGCTCGGAGGCGAAAACCCCGCAACAAGAAAAAAACCGTCTAGATAATATCGAGATGCTCTATACCAGTATTCAGTCCTTGATCAATCGCGCTGAAGACGACGAAGACCGCACTATCGATACCATTATTCGCAAACTAGTCTTGCTCGATATGCTCGAGCAGCAGCAAGAAGAAGAGAATACCAATAAAGTGAACCTGATGACGTTGCATGCAGCCAAAGGCCTCGAGTTTAACTACGTCTATATCATGGGCCTAGAAGAAGAGATGCTGCCGCATCGTAACTCGATAATGAGCGAGACGGTAGAGGAAGAGCGGCGCTTGATGTATGTGGGGATTACCCGTGCACGGCGCGAGCTGACTTTGACACTAGCCACACAGCGCCGCGCTGGCGGTCAGATGCGCGTCACCTCTGAGTCGCGATTTTTAGAGGAGCTACCTGAAGATCATATCGACTGGCCTGCTAAAGCCAAAAAGAAAAAAGCCACCAAAGATCCCGCTGCCGTCGCTGACGAATATTTGGCTAATATTCGGGCGCTGCTAGGAAACCGTTAGCGGTTATTTAGTATTATTAGTTTTTTTAACTTTTTATCACTTTTGGAACTTTTATGTCTGCCCCTACGCCCAACTCTGAACGCGCAACGACCCTGCCGGCAGACTATAATCCACTAGAATATAGCGCAGAGTACAAGCTACTTTATTTGCAAGATTTGGTCGCGAAAGAGTCGTCTGTAGAGATTGCTGAATTTTTAGCCAAGCAGTCAGAGTACGAAATTGCTAACTTGCTAGAATCCTTCCCTCTGCAAGATCGGTACCCGATTTGGGCGCAGGTACCAGAAGATCTCAAAGGGGAAGTGTTAGCCGAGCTCGAGTTCGATACTCGTCAGCCCTTGATGGAGAACATCTCCTCTAAAGAGATATCGCTATTCACCCAAGATCTCGATGCGCAAGATATCTCCGAGATTTTAGAAACCGTTACTGATACCGTGCGCACGTCGGTTATGGCGACCTTGGACGAAGACGTTCGCATTCAAGTCAATAAACTAGATACTTATGCCGATTGGGAAGTGGGCAGTTATATGGATCCTGACATTATTCAGGTGCGCGATGATATTAGTCTAGCAGACGTACAAGCTTGGCTACGCGGTGAACAGGACTTACTTGATGATCAAAGCCAAGAGCTGTTAGTTGTTGATCAAAGCCAGCAGTTATTAGGACTGTTGAGCTTAGTTGATTTGATTAAACATGACCAACAGGCGTTAGTAGTAGACTTTATTGATAACGCTATTACCATTAATGACCGCTTAGATATTACCGATGCCGCCGCTATTTTTCGCTCAGAAGATATTCGCTTTGCGCCGGTGATTAACGAGTTTGGCGAGCTTGTCGGTCAACTAAACGGCGAAGACATCATGGAGATCATTCAAGATGATGTCGATAGTACCATGCGTAATCTTGCGGGCGTGAGTCAAGATGACGAACTGTTTGCGCCTATTTTAGATAGCGCAAAAAGCCGTAGTATTTGGCTTGGGATTAACTTATGTACCGCGCTTTTGGCCGCGGCGGTTATCGGCCAATTCGAAGCGGTATTAGCAAAAGTAGTAGCGCTTGCGATTTTGATGCCAGTCGTTGCCAGCATGGGCGGTATTGCTGGCTCACAGACTTTGACGGTGGTGATTCGCGGCATGGCGATGGGTCAAATCGGGGGCTCCAACCGCGTTTGGCTCCTTAATAAAGAGCTGTGGGTCGGTGCAATAAACGGTATCATTTGGGCCGTCATCATGGGCTTTATTGCGCAGTTATGGTTTGAAGATATCAAAATCAGTGCCGTGATTGGCTGTGCTATCGCTATCAATATGACCGCTGCCAACGTCTCCGGTATCAGTATTCCGTTAATACTGAAGCGTATGAATATCGACCCCGCCCTCTCCGCTTCGGTTATTTTGACCACGGTCACTGATATCGTCGGTTTTATGTCGTTCTTGGGACTAGCTAGTATTCTAATTCTCTAGGCTCGCTTTAATGACTTTTAATGACTAAGTTCTAATCATTAAGCTCTAACGGTTAATAGCACTCCACTAATCATTATAAACACTCAAACATAAACTTAAAAACAACCTTTTTAATGGATACGAGAATTAGGACAAATTATGCAAACTGTGCAAGTGAAAGTATTAAATTCAAAAATTATTGATGACCCAGCCTTTGCGCTACCTACGCGAGCGACTGACGGCTCAGCCGGTATCGATTTGCGCGCTTGTATTGACGAGCCTTTGACCATAAAAGCAGGCGAGACTCATTTGGTCGGTACCGGCTTGGCAGTCTATATTGCCGATCCTAATTTTGCTGGCATGATTTTGCCGCGTTCCGGTTTGGGACATAAGCATGGTATTGTGCTTGGTAATTTAGTAGGATTGATAGATGCCGATTACCAAGGCGAGCTGAAGGTGAGCGTTTGGAATCGTAGTCATGAGGATTTTGTGCTAAGCCCCGGTGAGCGGATGGCGCAATATATTGTGGTACCCGTTGCACGCCCAGAGTTCAATATCGTCACAGAGTTCAGTGATCAAAGTGCGCGCGGTGCTGGCGGCTTTGGTCATTCAGGTCGTCAATAATCATCAGTACTGTTGATAAATAAGCAGTTGATAAATAAGCAGCATTACTACACATAATTATAAGTATCACAATAAGGCTACGGGAGTAAAAAGATGCAAAACCTATCGCCTTTTGCTGCCCAAAAAGCCTTATTTCGTGCTTATGATATTCGTGGCACGCAGTGCTATTTTACGCAAGGTTTTGTGCAGGCATTGGCGCAAGCTTTTGCTCAGCTTTATACTACTCAGTGCCATAACGCCAACAGCCACACTCAAAATCAGACACAGTCCAGCCCTACCGTAATCATTGGCTATGATGTACGCCACGGTAGCGACTGCATAGCACAAACGGTAGCGAATACTCTACAAGCCAGCGGCCTAAAGGTTATTCATCTAGGCTTAGTCACTACGCCTATGGCCGCATTTTGGGCGCAGCAATATGATGGTCATGGCATCATGGTCACCGCCAGTCATTCTGCAAAAGAGACCTTAGGGATTAAATGGCTAGTCCATAACGCCTCGCCTAGTCACTCAGAGATTCAAGCGCTCTATCAGCAAATCGCTAATCATAAACTTGACGCTATGATTGATAGCCATCATCAAGATGAAATATCAACTACCGACTTGCCCGCTGACACTATTGCGAACACTTATATCGAAGCGATGGTGCAAGTGATAAGCGCTATTCACCCAGCTGATAAGCGAGTCTCGAATCACAAGCGTAGCAAGGATAGCTTATTACTGCGTAACGTCTCTCAACCTGCTTTGAACCTAGAAAACAAGCTAGATTTGACCTTAGTTATTGACTGTCTCAGCGGCGCGACCAGCAATATTGCCAAGCCTTTATTTGAGCGCTTTTGTCAGCGAGTCATTATGCTTAATGATCGGCCTGATGGTAGTTTTCCTACTGGCAATCCTGATCCGACAGAGCCTAATCGCCTCGCAGAGTTACAGCAAACTGTAATTATAAACTCAGCGGACATGGGATTAGCTTTCGATGGCGATGGCGACAGGTTAATGATTGTCGATAATAGCGGCAAAGTCGTCACCCCCGACCATTTATTGTACTTATTAGCGCAAGTAGCGATTACTGAGCGACAATTAAGGCAAGATACCACTGATGACGATAAAGCTCGTGATAATAATCACGCTTGGACTGCGCCGCCCGTATTATTCGATGTCAAATGCTCTCATCATTTAGCACAGTTACTCACCGCTCTAGGCGCTCAGCCGATTATGACTAGAACAGGCAGTAGCCTATTACGCCAGCAATTACAAACCGATCAGAAGCAGGCTATCTTTGCCGGTGAGTTATCGGGGCACTTTATCTTTAATGATGGCTATTTCATCGTTTATGATGACGCGATGTACGCCGGACTGCGCTTATTACACTGGCTAGCTTTTACCGCTGTCCCTACTGCCGCGCAAACGGATAAAATCATGCTGACCACTGACTTGTGGGGCGCGCTGCGCTCGGTATTGCCGCCTTATGCTCTGACAGATATCACCCAGAACCTACCTACCTTAGTGAGCACCGCTGACCACTACCTGCCGTTGCCTAAGACACAAGCTTGTGAGACTTCCGTGTTAGAGCATCTGATAGCTTACTGCTGCTATTTACAAGATTTTGCGAGTGCGCATCGTGCTAGCACCAAGGTAGATGGCACTAAGCTAAGTCCTATAGATTTTTCTAAAAACTCAGTACTTTGTAGCTGTTTTAACGATAGCTCTAGTACCAATACTGAGACCCATCTTCCTATCAGTCATCTCTATAATATCAGCATAGAGCAAGCACAGCAGCTGATACCGGAGGATACTCAGATATCACTGATAGATGGCGTACGCCTAGATTTTGCTAATGGTTTTGGCGTGCTGCGTGAGTCGAACACCAGTCATAGCCTCACCGTACGTTTTGCTGGCGATAGCATTAAGGATCTGCAGGAAGTACAAGCGCGTTTCGTCGCTTTGTGCGAGCTATTTGATAGCCACTTGGCTCAGCAAGTTGCGGCTATCGGGCCGGAATGAACGGCTATCGCTAGAGCACTATAAAACGATACCGTGCTACTTGGAGGCTTGATTTATAATTTAAGCTGACTTATTTTAAACTGACTATCGCTTGAGCTACCTTTTAGGAGTTTTTATGTCCCTTAATTTTAATGATGCCAAAACCACTGCCGAAGTATTAACCACAGCACTACCTTATATTCAGCGCTTCGTTGACAAGCTCATCGTCGTCAAATACGGGGGTAATGCGATGACCGATCCTGAGCTTGAAAGCTCTTTTGCCCGTGACATTGTGCTGCTAAAGACGGTCGGCTTACATCCAGTCGTCGTACACGGCGGCGGCCCGCAAGTCGACACTTTACTCAAAGAGCTGGGACGTAAGTCAGAGCGCATCGATGGCATGCGTGTCACTGATAAAAGCACGATGGATATCGTCGAGATGGTGCTTGGCGGCGGCGTTAATAAGTCGATCGTCAGCCTGATTAATAAACATGGTGGCCGCGCGATTGGTCTAACCGGTAAAGATGCTAACCTTATTCAAGCCAAAAAAATGCTCATGCAAAAGACTGATGATAAGGGTGTTGAGACGCCGGTAGATTTGGGTTATGTCGGTGATGTGGTCAGCGTCAATAAAGACGTGATTAATATGCTCATCTCCTCCAACTTCATTCCCGTTATCGCGCCGCTTGGTGTCGATGACAATGGTGATACTTATAACATCAATGCTGATTTGGTCGCGGGTAAAGTGGCCGAATTCTTACAAGCTGAGAAGCTGATGCTACTCACCAATATCAAAGGCGTATTAGGCCGTGACGGTAAAGTCGTCACTGGCCTGACGCCGAAAAAGGTAGATGCCATGATAGAAGATGGCACGATTTCAGGCGGTATGATTCCGAAGATCCAGTGCGCTCTAGATGCGGTGCGCAGCGGGGTCAAAAGCGCGGTTATCGTCGATGGCCGCGTACCGCATGCGACGCTTCTCGAGATTTTCACCAATGAAGGTGTCGGTACGCTCATCAGCCGTGAAGTCGATTCGGCCTTGAGTTAGTTTTAGTAATAAATGCGAGCGTGGCTATGTCATTAACACTGTGGTGTATGCTTTTTATTATTGAGAGTCTGTATTGTTGGTGGATAATAGGTTATGGCGGCGCCAAATGGATAGAAGGCTGGAAATCCTTTGTTCTTGTTGAGTGGTTTGCACTAGACTGGACTGCAGAGCAAATTAGACTTTATGTCCTCATCATTTGGCTGTTTAGTGTGATTTGGTTTATCGTAGGGGTAATAAAACCTGACCTTAGATTTTACTAGTCTTTTTATTGAAGTCAGGTTTTATTGAAGCTTATTATGCTAAGACATTATTTATAGCGCCTACCTTTATAGCGCCTACCTTTATAGCGCCTACCTTTATAGTGTCTGCAATTAGCTGTGAGCGCTGTAGCCAAAGGCTTTGTCAAATTTATCAGCGTCAAAACCGCAAAGCAAAATGGGCTGCTTATTATAAACGCCTTCAACGATAGGACGCTTAATCATACTGGTATTTTCCACCAATAGATCGATAGCTTTATTAACGTCAGCGTCAGCAGCCTCTTTTTGCTCATCGATCAATTTTCGCCAAGTCGTTCCACGTTTATTCAGCACCTTGTCGATGCTTAATTCATCGACCCAGCGCTGCAAGCTATCTTTATCGATGCCCTGTTTTTTATAGTCATGAAAAGTGTAGTCGATGTTTAAGTCATCCAGTTTAATAAAAGCCTTTTTCATCGTGCTGCATGATTTTATGCCGTAGATAGTGATACTCATCGTTATTCCTTATATGGTATTCGCTTAAAAATTAAAATCTTAGTCCATTAATACTGCTCTATTATTACCCTAGCCCATCGCATTTTTTCCCAATTTGCGCTATTCTAGCGTATCTAATTTTACTAATTATTTATTTTCAGAACTTAAATAAAAATCTCTAACTTCGAGCCAATTATGAACCACGCTGTGACCTCTGACCACTCTAATCCTAATAATACTGCTACTCCAGCCGCCGATAATACTCTCTATCAGCCACAGTTGATCGAAACGCAGCAACAAACCAAATGGGCAACAGATAAGCGCTTTGAAGTCAGCAATGAGCCAAGCGACAAACCCAGCCGTTATATGCTATCGATGTTCCCTTATCCTAGCGGTAAGCTACATATGGGCCACGTACGTAACTATACCATCTCAGATGTGCTGAGCCGTTATTATCGTCTCAAAGGCTTTGAAGTCATGCAGCCTATGGGCTGGGATGGGTTTGGGCTGCCCGCAGAAAATGCGGCGATTGCCAATCAAACCCCGCCTGCCAAGTGGACATTTGAGAATATCGATAATATGCGCGCCCAGCTGAAACTATTAGGCTTGTCGATCGATTGGTCGCGCGAGTTTGCCACTTGTAGCCCTGAGTATTACCAGTGGGAGCAGTGGCTATTTTTGCAGCTATACAAAAAAGGTTTAGTCTATAAAAAACTTGCGACAGTGAACTGGGATCCGGTGGATAATACCGTCCTTGCCAACGAACAAGTCATCGATGGTAAAGGCTGGCGCAGTGGCGCGCTCGTTGAGAAGCGCGATATTCCAATGTACTACTTCAATATTACCGAATATGCCGATGAATTGCTCGATGATTTGGATCAGCTAGAGGGTCATTGGCCCTCAGAAGTACTGACGATGCAACGCAATTGGATCGGGCGTAGTGCCGGCATGGAAGTACATTTTCCTTACGAGCTTGAAGGGCAAGATAGTACCTTGGATGTGTTTACCACCCGTCCTGATACCTTGATGGGCGTCACTTATGTCGCCGTTGCCGCTGAGCATCCGTTAGCGAAATATGCTGCTGAAAATGATGAAGTCATTGCCCAGTTCAATGCGCTCTGCAAAAAAGGCTCAGTTGCCGAAGCCGATCTTGCCAAAGCCGAGAAGATCGGTATGGATACTGGCCTCACAGTCACCCATCCGCTTACCGGTGAAAAGCTGCCGGTTTGGGTCGCTAACTATGTACTTATGAGCTATGGCTCAGGCGCAGTAATGGCAGTACCGGCCCACGATGAGCGTGATTATGAATTTGCGACTAAATATGACTTGCCGATCAAACAAGTCATCAACGTCCCTGCTGGTTATTTTGATGCGGCAATTGCTGAGGCCGAAGCCGAAGATTCTGAGGTTAATCTGGCCTATACCGAGCGCAACACCTTGGTCAACTCAGGCGAGTTTGATGGTATGGACTTTGAGCAGTCTTTTGCGGCGATGCTCGAGAAGCTTGAGCCAAAGGGTCTTGCCAATAAAAAAATCCAGTTCCGTCTGCGTGATTGGGGCGTTTCGCGTCAGCGTTATTGGGGCTGCCCAATTCCAATGGTCAACTGTGAGCACTGCGGTACGGTGCCGGTAGAAGAGCAAGACTTACCAGTAGTACTGCCAACCGAGGTCGTGCCTGATGGTCGCGGTAACCCACTCAAAAATATGCCTGAGTTTGTTAATACCAGCTGCCCTAAATGTGGTAATCCAGCGGAGCGCGAAACGGATACCTTTGATACTTTTGTCGAATCAAGCTGGTACTACGCGCGCTTTGCCAGTCCAAATGACAACCAGCACATGGTCAATAAATCAGCCGCTAATAAGTGGCTACCCGTTGATCAATACGTCGGCGGCGTTGAGCATGCAGTGATGCATCTGCTTTACGCGCGTTTTTTCCACAAATTGATGCGTGATGAGAATTTGGTCTCAGGTGATGAACCCTTTAAAAACTTGATGACTCAAGGCATGGTATTAGCAGGGACTTTTAATCGTATCAATAGCGATGGTAGCACCACTTATTATTTTGCCGATGATGTCGATATCGACTATAACGAGCGTGGTCAACCGATTAAAGCTATCTTAAAAGCTGACGGTAAGCCTGTCACTATTGGCAAAATCGAAAAAATGTCAAAGTCGAAGAATAACGGTGTCGACCCGCAAACCACTATCGATCAGTACGGCGCGG
Organism: Psychrobacter sp. 1U2; assembly: GCF_051847575.1. NCBI lineage: Bacteria > Pseudomonadati > Pseudomonadota > Gammaproteobacteria > Moraxellales > Moraxellaceae > Psychrobacter > Psychrobacter sp. 1U2. The sequence goes on along the minus strand of NZ_JBPYDC010000024.1, from coordinate 1,482 downwards.
ATACCGTACGTTTATATACACTATTCACGGCCCCCGCCGATCAAACCCTTGAATGGTCTGATGACGCGCTCAAAGGCCCTTATAACTTTGTCAAAAAAGTCTGGCGTCTGGCTCATGATCATATCAAAGCCTTAAGCGCGGCAAACTTAGCGCTCGCCACTTTAAACAATCAGCCTCTAAGTACGGATAATCTAAGCCTCGAGGCCAAAAATTTACGCCGTAAGACTCATGAAACGGTTGGCAAAATAGATAAAGACTTAGGTGAGCGTTTGGCATTGAATACGCCAGTATCAAGTCTTATGGAGCTTGCCAATGAGCTCACAAGCTTTAAAGCTAATGGCGAGCAAGACTTGCAAGTGCAGCACGAAGCTTTGATAGACTTGCTGATTATGCTGTCAGTCTATGCGCCGCATGCTGGCGAGTATTTGCTTGAGCAATTGGGCGTTGATACGCTGACGATGAGCTATCCTGCTATGGATGCGAGCGCCTTGGTGCAAGACCTGATCACTATGGTGGTACAGGTCAATGGTAAAGTGCGCGGTAAAATGGACGTCGCACCTAATAGCGATCCTGAACAGCTAAAAGCTCAGGCACGTGGCATTGACAGCGTCGCTAAGTTTCTTACCGGTGAGATCAAAAAAGAGATCGTTGTCCCTAATAAATTAGTTAACATTGTCGTTGTTGGCTGATTTATTGTTTTTTATCTACCGGTGACGTTTTAGGCTTTTTTATAGCGATTAAGGATAAAGGTTATGGCGTATCAACAGCGAAAAATGCAGTCAACACTTAAGATCAGCTCGGGTACGCCTGCTAAAAGCAAAAGCCTTGGTAAAAAACTAGCTACTTCTTTACTAGCAGCGCTACCTATGATGACGGTAGTGGCGGCAGCGACTCACCTTACTGGCTGCGGCTTTCATTTGCGCGGGTTTGATGCGCCCTTAGATTTTGAAGTCGAAAAAACAGCGGTGGTGATTGAAGATAATCGCCTCTCCTTCCCATTGAAGCTACCATTGACTAGCCGCTTAGAGACCTTAGGAGTAGACGTCGTTGATGGTATGACGATGATCGAAAACGCAGCCAATAGCAAAGCAAATAGCATCGATGCTGAGAAAATTGCGCTAATAAAAGTAGATAACCTACGCTTTAGGCGCTATGAACTAGTAGGCGTTTTGACGGAAATACGTTTGGTACTCTCCGCTGATGTGACCTATGACACTTATCAAAATGGGCAGCCGGTAACTTTGACCAACTCTATCCAAGTGGAGCGTAGCTATCAGTATAATGAAGCATCGGTCAGCACTGACGATCAACAAGGCGATCAGATTCGCGACTGGCTCTACGATAGCTTGGCGCGCCGTATTACCGATCAATACATCGCTATCAGCTTACCAAAAGTAGCACCCAATACTAGGGTGTGTTGACATATATAGAATAATTGATAATCATAGTGTTATGACTAGATTAACCCTAAGTGATGCCCAG